>NZ_JBFUMO010000455.1:0-4803 GCF_054049355.1 Roseateles sp. P5_E11
GCAAACGGCGCCGACGCTAGCACCGAGCGCGGATATGCCGGGCCTCAGCTCTTCACCATACAAGCTCGCCTTCGTGCCAGGCTGCTCGTTCCGACTCAAGTTCTGATCAGGCCTGCCGATACATGCGAGATGGACATCGCCAACTCCGCCAGCGTCAACATCGCGTCGAGCAATACCCAAGGGGCAGCCGATGCGGTCGGCCTCCTGGTGCTGCGCAAGGCGATCGACATTCAGGCGGCGGGCGCCATGGCCCTGCTCAGCGCGCTGCCGCAGCAGCCGGCACTGGCGACCGAAGGCACGCTGGGGCGCAACGTGAACGTTTACGCCTGAGTAAGACCGGGGCGCGGTTCACGCGCCCAGAATCCCCCGACCACCGCGCATCGCCCCTCTGCCCCAACGCGAGACCCGGCGCCGGCATAGGGCATCGTGACGGGCGTGGGCGAATTGAAGGCGGCAGCCAATCGGGCGCCGAAGAGCGGGCCGGTGGCGATGGCCATCACCAGGTTCCCGTCGCCATCGCGGGCGCTGATCCTGCCGGCGGCGCTGTCGAAGGCCCAATGGCTGACGCCGGCCTCGGCGCCAAGATGGCGGTTCGCATCAAGCAATCCCATGATCGTCTCCTGCTCTGGCGGCGAACTCGGCGACGGTGTCTTGCCACTCGTTCCAGCCGCCTTCCTTCACCTCGATGGCGCACAGAAATTCCATCTCGAAGCGCTTGGCCTGAGCCTCACGCCTGAGCCTGGCTCGCTCTTCGACCCGCTTGGCCCGGGCCGCGAAACGCCGCGGCATCTTCTCGAGCAGCGCGGCGAAGCCGACAGGTTTGTTGACCATCAAAGCACCGTCCTCCGCGGGTCCAGTTCGGTGCCTTCCCAGGCCTCTTCATCGGTCGTCGGCTGCGCGGCGAGGTGCGGCGCGTATTCGGCTTCCCATGCGCGCAACTGGCTGATGGTGATGCGCAGCAGCGAGGCGCTGGCCCAGAGCGCGTCATCCGGGGCAAGTGGGGTGGATTGAGATTGCATGTTGGCTCCTGTTTTCGATGGAGCCAGTCTCGGAGCCGGCCGGCCGCGGGGGTATCGCCCTTTGGGGGTGCCGAGGGGGGGTGGGCGGGCGGGCATCCCCCGTCGTATCCCTCCAAAGGGGGATGGCGGTCGACTCGAAAGCCAACACCTCAGATGCGAGAAAGGCGCCTAGGCTGTTGATTTCGCTAGGGATTCGTGGGCCTACGGCACCGGAGCCTGCGTCTGCGCCCGGGAAGGTGTCTCAGCCAGGGTTCAGTGCCGTCGCGGGCGGGCAGAAAGTCCTGGGCAGCACCGAGCGCCCGCTGAGTCTGACGCAGTTCGGCTGCAGGCCCTGCCAGGCCCGGCTGCCGAAGTTGGCTGTCACGGCCCTGCCGTCTGCGTAGCTGACCTGCTGCACGCTGTGGTCGTCCGTGAGCCACGCGAAGGCCGTGAGCGCCACGGGTGCCGACACGCCGTGCACGGCCTGGAAGTCGTCATGCGCCGCCTTCAGMCAGGCGGCGGCACTGGCGAGGTCGCGCCGGTCAAGGTTCCACAGAGTCGGCACGCCATACAGCAACGAACGAGCGTAGCGGCGCGCTTCCTGGCCCACCACCTTGGTCAGGCTGAGCTCCCAACGATCCACGGTCACCAACGCGTCGTGGTAGACCGCATCGAACAGGGGCAGGCGATCAGCGGGTTCGAACAGAGCGCGTGCTTCGTCAGCCGTGGGCGTGAAACGGCCGAAATAGATCGGAGGGCGCTCCGGTGGCCAATAGCCGCTGAAGCGCTTGTCGCTGAGCAGGGGCCAGAACGCCGCCACGTGGGCCTGCCCCGTGCCGTGCGAGTAATGCGTGACGTCGGCGCTCCAGGCGGTCACGTTCTCCGAGCCCAGCACCAGGCCGAACTTGCGCATGCCCAGTTTCAGGCGGGCCAGGATGTTGCGGCGGTCCTGCACCTTGGTCATGCGGTGCTCGGGGCTGAAGTCGTCGTAGAAGTTGCCGAAGCCGTCCACGTCGATGAAGACCTGGCTTGCACCGTCACGGATATGCCCCTCGTAGCGCTGCGCCGGGACAAAGCCTGCCGGGTGCCGTGCGATGGCTTCGCTGGACATCTGGCACCCTCGGCTGGCGAAGCCCGGCACGACGGCGCCCTGCTTGTCGCGCAGGCAGCCCGACGGGTAGAGCCCAGGGCCCCAGACCGCGGCCGGCATGTCTGCAGTGTCGTCAGGCTGGCCGTTGTCGAAGGCGTCGTAGGGCCCCGCCAGGTAGCCCAGGCCATGGGCCTTCTTCAGGTAGGCCGGCCGGACCAGGTGCTTGTGCGTCTTCGGGTCCTGGTCATAGCTGATCACGAGCTTGGCGATGCCCAGCGCCTTCAAGTCATCCAGGAAAGCGAGATCGCGGCCATCGCCCCAGAMGTACAGATGCGGGGCGCCAAACAGGCGGTCCAGTTCAGGCACCTGCTTGTCGGCAAAGGATCGCAACCGACCCTGCTGCCGCAGGTAGTCTCTGTAGAACAGCGCCGGTGCGAGCGGGTTGGGTGCACCGAGCTCGATCATCAGGTCCAGCGTGCTGGCACCGTCGGCGAAGTCATGCTTCAGGCTGGCCTGCAGCCCGTTCGAGTTCTGCAGGCAAAGCTCGGACTGAAAGCCGTCGTCCAGCGCGTAGGTGACGGCCCGCGTGCCTGTGAGGTGGGTCCACGCCGGGAAGGACAGCAGGGTGGTGCCGCCGAAGCACTGCGGGCGGTTGAAGACAGAGCGCCAGTAGGCATCGTTGACGCCGAAGGCCATGCCCTGCCCATCCGGCACGATCCAGGTTCCTGACGAGACTTCTGGCATGGACGCCTGCCAGCGCGTGCCGTGCTGCCCGGTGACCGACACCTTGAGCGCCCGGCCTTGTGTACTGAGGCGCACCTGCTGGCCTTCGCCGGTTGTCCAGGCCCAGGCCCCCGGGCTTGTGGTGACCGGGCTGTCATGCGCTTGCGCCTGGGGCTTGAGCAGGGGGATCGGTGCGGCATCGCCGTCGCGGGCTTCGATACGCAAGGTGGCGCTGTCGACGAGGTAGGTGACCGAGCCGGCGTGGACCTCGATCACGGCCGCCTGCGCGATGGTCGACAGGATGGCCAGCAGCAGACCGCCGAGGCCCAAGGCGCGGGACGTCATGGATTCAGATGGCTTTGTGCAGTGCGGGCGATTGTCGTAGCCACCGCCGCGTACGGAGCGGTTCGGACTTCCGCTTGTCGATTTCTGCCGTCTCGGATCGTCGTGAGGTTGTGGCGGCAGAAACCGCAGCGACTCCCGGGCCGATGCCCCTGGCCATCAACGAAGGAATCCTTATGCGCAACGGTCTTGTTCCCGTGTCGCCGTGCCGGTGGGTCCATCTTCATGTCGCGATCGTCGTGTGTGCCGTGGTCGCCGCGTTGATCCAGTCAATCTGCGCCGTGGCGCCCATGGAAATGCAGGGTGCAACGGCTTCGACCCCTTCTAGAGACGCGCCGCAGCGCAGCGACACCTGAGTGTCGGCCGAACTGGGCACGGTGCGCAGGCAAGCCGTTGAATCATTCGGTCAGAGGACAGTTCCATGAGAAGGATCGTGTCGGTCGCTGACGGCATCGCCGGGCGCGGTGGGCGAGCGATAGCCCTGCAGGCCGAGCTCGGCGATATAGCGTCCATCCAGCGCCTGTTCGACGCAGCACAGCAGGCGTTCGGGGCGCCTGACATCGTGGTCGTCAACGCGGGCGTGGTGGTCATCAAGCCGGCGCGCCCATTCAACCCCCTTCGGCATCGAGATCAAGGAGGTCATTGACCGCCGCGTCCTGCGCATCGGCACTGCTCTTCAAGTCCAAGGCTGATTGACRCTTGTCGAGTAGCGAGACTGCGCCCGAAACGATCAGCGCCAGCATCGCAACTCCGAAGGAGAAACATCCACCGATGAAAAGCAGCACGGCGTGCGATTCAAGGTGGCGGAAATTCGCGCCGGCGTAGTACGCCGCATAGCCTGCGGCCAGTGCCATGCTGGCTAGACCGCTTCCGGTCATGACAATGGCCACGAGAAGCAGGAACCAGCAGACAAGCATTCCGGCGAGGGGAACCCGCCGCGCGCTGTGGATATCGACAACCTTCTCAGAGAACGTGATTGATGCGACGAGGATGGCGACCAGAATTGTCAAAAAACTCTTTGCCAAGTCCTTCGACTCCGCGTAGTCCTTTTCCAGAAACAACTTCGCGTTGCGCTCGATGCAGTCAGCGAACTTGGCATCCGTCGACTGCAAGACCTGGTTCGAGCCATCCACGCAGATGGTCAAGGAGCCGGGCGCCTGGAACCACGGGAGGGTCAATTGCCTGGCAGCGAAGATCGCTAAGGCAGCAATACCAACGACTAAGAACCAGCGAATTGATTTGGTCATGGCTCCGTGTACAGGCGCGGGGAGGCATTGGATCGCCCTCAAGCAGTCGCACGTTCGCACGCAGGTCCAACCGAGCGAATCATCAGATGTGAGGAGGAAGATCGTTCGCATATCGGACTGTCACGCTTTTCCGTTCGACAGCTTGGCCCAAGGCGCGACGCCGAGCCGGCCGATGCATCGAAGCCGACGGCGAATTGCATCAGATGGCCGCCGGCATACTTAAAGAAGCGACGGGAAGGCGAGGATAAAAGCGACTCAATGGGTCGAGGTCATCGCGCTTGCCGTGGCCCGCCGCTGCCAAATGCGGACATGCTCCGTCTCTCGCGGTCCGGTCCGCGATGCCATTAGTCCCGTGCCACTCGGTCAACCGCCACCMGACACGAAAAAAGCGCCTAAGCCCTTG
>NZ_JBFUMO010000456.1:0-4797 GCF_054049355.1 Roseateles sp. P5_E11
GGGCGTGGACAAGGCGTCCTACTACAGCACCGAGCCGCTGCGCGAGACACTGCGCGGCCTGGTCGACTTCGAGCAACTGCAACGCGGTGGCATGCGCCTCACTGTCGGCGCGGTGAATGTGCGCAGCGGCCAGATGCGCTACTTCGACTCGCGCGAGGAACCCGTCGGCCTGGAGCACGTCATGGCCTCAGGCGCATTGCCGCCGGCCTTCCCGGCCGTSSKCATCGACGGCGAGSCCTACTGGGATGGCGGCCTCTACTCCAACACRCCCATCGAGGCCGTGCTGGACGACAACCCGCGCCGCGACGCGCTGATCTTTGCCGTCAACGTCTGGCACCAGACGGCGCCGCAGCCTGAGTCGATCTGGCAGGTGATGGGCCGTCAGAAGGACATCCAGTACGCCAGCCGGGCCGACAGCCACATCACCCGCCAGAAGCAGATCCACCGGCTGCGCCACATCATTCGCGAGCTCGGCGGCCTGCTGTCGCCCGCGCAGCAGCGCGGCGCCAAGGAGCTCACCGCCTGGGGCTGCGGCACCACCATGCACGTGGCTCATCTGCTGGCGCCGCGCATCGAGGGCGAAGACCACACCAAGGACATCGACTTCACGCCCGCCGGCGTCAAGGCGCGCCGCTCCGCAGGCCTGGTTGACGCACGCCGCATGATCGAGCGCGCGCCCTGGCAGGCGCCGGTGGACCCGATCGAGGGCGTCATCGAGCACGTGTTGGAAGAGGCGGCATGAACCTTTTGGCGTTCACCGGCGCCGCGGCCTGCGCGCTGCTGATGGGCGCGGCCATCCAGCGCGGCGCCACCTGTACGGTCGCCGCCGTGGGCGAACTCGTTGACCAGCGCAAGGCCAGCCGCCTGCGCAGCCTGCTGGAAGCCTCGCTGTGGGTGGCCGGCGGACTGCTGTTGTTGCGCTTGCTGCCTCTTCCCCAACCAATCCTGCCCGCGCCCTTTGCACTGACCGTTTGGACGTTGCTGGGCGCCGCCCTGCTGGGCCTGGGCGCCTTCGTCAACCAGGCCTGCGTCTTCGGCGCCATCGCGCGGCTGGGCAATGGCGAGTGGGCCTATCTGGCAACGCCGCTGGGCTTCTATGTCGGCTGCGCCAGCGTGGATGGCCTGTTCGCCGCGGTCCGGCCGCAACCGCTGCCGGCCGGATCACCGCTGTGGGTGGCACCCGCCGCGCTGGGGCTGGTGTTTGCCGCCTTTTCGTTGTGGCGCGCCTTCGTGCGCAGGCGCCAGCCGTGGTGGACGCCGCACACGGCCACTGTCTCCATCGGCCTGAGCTTTCTGGCACTGCTGCTGCTCGAAGGCGCCTGGGCCTACACCGACGCGCTGGCCGAGCTGGCCCACGGCATGACCATGCGCAGCGCCGCGCGACTCACCCTCTTCGCCTGCCTGCTGGCCGGCGCCATCTTCGGCGGCTGGCACGCCGGGCTGTTGAAGGCCCGCCCGCCGAGCGCGGCCGGCCTGGTGCGTTGCCTGATCGGCGGCCTGCTGATGGGCTGGGGCAGCCTGCTGATCCCCGGTGGCAATGACGGCCTCATCCTGCTCGGCCTGCCTCTGCTGTGGCCCTACGCCTGGATGGCCTTCGCGACGATGTGCGCCGTCATCGCGCTGGCCCAATGGGCTAGCCGGTCCAGACGAGGCTGAGCTGCAGGCGGCGCAGCGCCGTGTGCGGCTGGCGGGCCGACTGCAGCGGTACGCCCTGCAGCGTGACGGGGCGCTCATCGCCGGCGTCCAGCGTCAGGCGTTCAGCCGTCAAGGCCCAGCGCCATCCCGGCAGGAGGGCGTCGCCCACGCTGGCCCGCCAGGCACGGGCACTGCCCAGAGGCAGCTCGGCTGGGTCGCGCCCCGGCAGTTGCACGCGGTTGTGGCCATGGGGGCCACCACCGGCTTCGATGCCCATCCGCCAGCCCGATTCGCTGTTGGCCTGCAGGCCCAGCAGCAGCAGACCCTGGCGATAGCGCTCGGGATAGCCGCTGACGCTGCCGGCGTCGCGCAGGCGCCGGCGCCACTGCCAGAATTCGGCGGCGGCCAGGGCTTGCCCCTGCCAGCCGGCGATCAGCGGCTGTGGCGCCAGGCCCCCCTCGATGCGAATGAAGTCATGGGCGACATCGCTGCGCGTCTGCACCTCATTGCCCTGGTTGCTGAAGCCTCGGTAGTCGCGCGCTCCGCGCAACACGCCAACCCGCAAGGCCGCCGTGGCCGAGCCCGGCGGCGCCCAGCGCCAGGTGGCGGCCAGGCCGCTCAGCCGACCGTCTTCGGTCAGCAGGCGGCGGCCGTCGCTGGCGGTTTCACGCCATTGCTGCCATTCCTGCTGGCCCGCCAGCTCGGCCTGCCACGGCGAATCGGCCCGCGCGGCCGGCGCCAGCAGCCCTGCGAGCAGGGCCAGTGTGACGGCGCCCCTCACTCCAGCTCGGTCCAGGTCTTMAGCATCTGCGTCTCGTAGTTGCCGTCGCCCTCGGCATCCAGTTCCAGCCGAGCCTGGCTGCCATTCACGGCGGAGATGCGCAATGTCGAACTCGCATGGCCCTTGACCATCAGCTGGCCGCTGCTCGGGTAGGCGCTGTCGCCGACGATGATGAGGGGCTGGGGTGTCGTGATCAGCACCTGCTTGTTGTCCAAACTGCTGCTGGCCAGGCTGCTGTTGTAGCTGATGCTCGTGCGCAGGCTGCCGCTGATGGGCTCGATGCGCAGCGCCAGCTTGGTGTCCGTCAGCGTCATCGTGAAATTCTGGCCGCCAGCGCGGCCACTCAGCACGAGGCGGCTGGTGGCCAGCGTCACCTCGCCCACGCCGGCAGGGGTCTGGCCGACCGTCAATGTGATCGTGCCGTCGCCCTGGGCCATGTCGCTGCCTGTCGTGACGCCGAAGGCTGTCAGCGTCATCGCCAGCGTCGCGCTGTAGTTGTTGCTGTCGTAGACGCCAGCGAGGGCCTGCACGCTCAGCGCGATGCGGCCCTGCATGACGTCGCCGCCCTCCTTGCAGGATTGCGCGTCGATGGTGAGGCTGTCGCCGAGGTCGAAGTTGCCGTTGTTGTTGCTGTCGTTGACGCTCACCAACAGGCTGCCGCCCTGGCTGCAGGGCACGGTCTCGCGCACCTCGGCGCCGGCCAGCAAGGCCTGGCGCCCGCTGGCCACACGCATGGCGCGGCGCGCCGTGTCGACGGCATGGTGCAGCAGGCGCGGGTCGCCACCCGTCTCAGCGCCGGTGAACACGCCGCTGGTGTCATTGAGGAAAAAGGCGCTGGACACGGTGGACTGGCCCACCACCTGGTAGTTGCTCGCGCTGATGCCGAGCATGGTGGACTCGGTCGGCGTGGGGCCGCTTGGCGCGCCGCCAGAGCCACCACCGCCGCAGGCGGCGAGGCCGAACAGGCAGGCGAGGACGGTGGCCGACAGGCCGATGCGACGTTTGGACATTTTTTGGACTCCCTGGTAACGCCCGGATCGCACGCAGGGCGACCGTGACAACCGAGGTTTTACCTCAGGCCGGCAGCAGGCCTCTGTCCTTCAGCATCGGTTCGACAACAGGATCGCGACCGCGGAAGGCGCGGAAGGCCTCGCCCGGCTCGCGGCTGTTGCCAGTCGAATAGATGCACTCGCGCAGCCGCGCAGCGACCGCCGCATCGAACACATTGCCGGCCTCGACGAAGGCGTCGAAGGCGTCGCAGTCCAGCACCTCCGCCCACAGGTAGACGTAGTAGCCCGCCGCATAGCCAGCGCTGCTGAACAAGTGCTGGAAGTGCGTCAATCGGTGATTGAGGCCGACCTCGCTGGGCAGCTGCCACTTTTCGAGCGTTTCGCGCTCGAATGCAACCACGTCATCAGGTGCTGCCGGCAGCGCGTGCGCGGCCATGTCGACGAGGGCGCTGGCCGTGTAGCGCAGCGTCTCGTAGCCCTGGCCGAACTGGCGCGCGGCCTGCAGCTTGGCCAGCAGCGCATCGGGCAGCGGCTCGTCGGTCTGCCAGTGACGGGCGAAGGTCTTCAGCACCTGGGGCTCGGCCATCCAGTGCTCGTAGAGCTGGGAGGGCAGCTCGACAAAGTCGCGCAGCACCTGAGTGCCCGCCAGGCGCTCATGCTCGACGCTGGACAGCAGGCCGTGCAGGCCGTGGCCAAATTCGTGGAAGAGCGTGCGCACATCGTCGAAGCTCAGCAGCGTGGGCTCGCCAGCGGCGCCGCGGGCGAAGTTGTTGTTGTTCAGGATGACCGGCGTCGCACCCAGCGCGCGGCTCTGGTTGCGCATCGCGTTCATCCAGGCGCCGCTGCGCTTGGTCGGGCGGGCGAAGTTGTCCTGCAGGAAAAGGCCGCGCAGACTGCCGTCGGCGTTGAAGACCTCATAGGCGCGCACGTCGGCGTGGTAGCCGGCGAGGTCGGGCCGGGCCTTGAATTGCAGGCCGAAGAGCCGGCTGGCGCAGTCGAACATCGCCGCCACCATGCGCTCCAGCGAGAAGTAGGGCTTGACCTCGGCCTCGTCCAGCTCGAAGCGGGCGCGCCTGGCCTGCTCGGCGTAGAAGCGCCAATCCCAGGGCTCAAGTTCATGTGTGGCACCGGCCGCGGCCATGGCACCGAGTACCGCCTCGCGCTCGCGGGCCTGAGCGGCCAGCGCCGGGTGCCAGACGCGCTCCAGCAGGCCCATGACGGCGCCCTGGCTGCGTGCCATGGTGTCTTCCAGCGCATAGTCGGCGTAGCAGGCATGGCCGTGCAGCTTCGCCTGCTCGGCGCGCAGCTCAAGGATCTCGCGGCAGATCTCTCGGTTGTCCGTGTCACCGGTGTCGTCGCCGCGGCCAACCC
>NZ_JBFUMO010000457.1:0-4792 GCF_054049355.1 Roseateles sp. P5_E11
AGCTTGCGGCCGGGGCCGCTCAGGCTCGTCTGACCAGGCATGTAGCTGTATTCCCAGACCGCATCGGTGTTGGCCACGTAGAAGCGATCACCAACCAGGGCCATGCCGAAGGGCGAGTTCAGGTCCTGCAGGAAGACGGTCCTGACCTCGGCGCGGCCGTCGCCGTCGGCGTCGCGCAGCAGCGTGACGCGGTTGGCGCTGGGCGTGGCTGAACCGGCCTTGGCCATCAGCTTCTTCATCACCCAGCCCTTGAACCCCTTGCCCTCGTCCGGCCGTGGCGGCGCGTTCGTCTCGGCCACGAGCACGTCGCCGTTGGGCAGCACATGCAGCCAGCGTGGGTGCTCCAGCCCGCTGGCGAAGGCTTGGGCCAGCAGGCCTGGCGCGGCGATCGGTGCCTCGCCAGCCGCCCAAGGGCGGGTCGAGGCGACGTGGGCGGTTGGCACCAGGGTCTGCACCGGTTCGACCAGGGTGGGCCGGGGGCCGACGTCAGCACCCTGAGGCAGGCGGGCGCTCTCGCCGCAAGCAGTGAGGGCCGCAGCGGCCAACAGCAATAGGCAGCGTGTGTTCATACGCAGGTCTGGCAAGCCAGATGCCCGACAGATGCCCGGCGGATTTGTGGCGCAGATGGCCGCGGCCGTGCCGCTGGCTTGAGTGGCCCTCAGTGCGGCGCCGTGGCGTCGCCCGGCGCCGAGATCTCGCGCAGGGCGCGGTCGATGTGACCGGACTCGCGTACCGCCAGGTCGCCCAGGGACACGATGCCAATCAGGCGCCCGTTCTTGTCGACCACCGGCAGGCGGCGCAGCTGGCGGGCGCCCATCAGGCGCTTGGCGTCCTCGGCATCCTGATCGGCGGTGCAGGTCTGGACCTCGGGGCTCATGATGTCGGACACGCAAGCCTGGTCGGGATTGAGGCCGTCGGCGATGGCGCGCACCGTGATGTCGCGATCGGTCAGCATGCCGAGCAGGCGTTCACCGTCGCAGACGGGCAGGGCGCCGACGTCCAGTTCCTGCATGCACTGCGCCGCGCGGCGCAGGCTTTCCTGCGGCTGGATGGTGCGCACCTGGGTGGACATGATTTCGGCGATGGTCGACATGATGGTCTCCTGAGTGGGGTGGACATTCGGCAAGGCGGGCGCCGGGCATGCGGACCCCTTGGGCGCTGCTGGCCCACCGCGGGCCCGGCACTGCCGAGCCCGCGTCGCCGCAGTCAATGGAAGAAGAGATAGACCAGCAGCAGCACGATGCCCGGGACGCCGAGCAGCCACGCGAGAAGATATTTGCCCATGATGATCTCCGGTGAGGTGGGGTAGGCAAAGCTTCGCTGCAACGGCAGCGGTGGGACAGCGGACGAGGCGCGACAGGCGCGTAGGAAGAGCGGCAGCCGACCTGGTCGATGTTGTCAGCGGGCGCGCCATGTCGCGGCCCGCCGGCTTTGCTGRGCCGCGACGTAGGACTGGACCCACCCGCCGACCCGGCCCAGGCCGGCCCGGGTGCACTGCCTGGCTCGTTAGTCTGACGCCAGTCCCCTAGGCAAGTCGTCACGGGGGTCGTCACAAAGGAGCACACCATGAACACCGATCAAGTCAAGGGCAGCGTCAAGGACATCGCGGGCAAGGCGCAACGCAAGCTGGGCGAGGCCATTGGCAGCACCGAGCAGCAGGTCAAGGGCGCCGCGACCCAGGTCGAGGGCAAGGTCCAGAAGGCCGTGGGCGATGCCCGCGAGGTCGTCAAGGACGCCCGCGACCAGCGCAAGATCTGATTGCGCCGCACGCCATGCCCCCGCCGCCGGGCCTCAGGGTCCGGCGGCGCTTTTTCTGTCGAGAGGTACACCATGCGTTCTTCCAAGATTCCGTTGCGCAGCGGCGCGACGGCCACCCTGATCGTGGCGGCCCTGCTGGCCGCTGGCTGCTCGTCGATGAGCGAGCGTGAACAAGGCACCGCCAAGGGTGCCGGGGCCGGTGCTGTGGCCGGCGCCATCATTGGTTCGGTGACCGGCGGCAGCGCCGGGCGTGGGGCCGTCATTGGCGGCGCTGTCGGCGCGGTTGCCGGCAACCTGTGGTCCAAGCGCATGGAGGACAAGCGCGCCGCCCTGGCCCAGGCGAGCCAGGGTACCGGCGTCGAGGTCGCGCGCACTGATGACAACCGCCTCAAGCTCAACGTGCCCAGCGACGTGTCCTTCGACACCGGCCGCGCCGACATCAAACCGCAGATGCGCCCGGTGCTCGACGAGATCGGGCGCAACCTGGACCCGGGTGTGCATGTGACTGTCGTCGGCCACACCGACAGCACCGGCAGCGATGCCATCAACGAGCCGCTGTCGCGCGAACGCGCCGCGGCCGTGCGCGACTATCTGTCGGCCCGCGGCGTGTCGAGTTCGAGAGTCAACGTGGCGGGACGCGGCTCGCACGAGCCGGTGGCCGGCAACGACACCGAGGCCGGCCGTGCCGCGAACCGCCGCGTGGAGATCTTCCTGGCTGAACAGGGCTAGAGCCAGGAGCCACCAGGCCGTAGTGGGCGCACCGCGGTTGATCAATGAGGGTTGGTGCTAGGCATCCTCGGGCGGCAAATCGACCACCCTTCGCGCTCTTCGACCGATTGGAAGATCCATGCGCAAGAGCGTTGCCGTCGTTGTTGCCGGCCTGGTGGCCGGTGCCCTGGATATCGTGGCGGCGTTCGCGAGCTATGCGGCGCAGGGCGCCACCGTCGAAGGCATCCTGAAATACATCGCCAGCGGGCTGCTGGGTGCCTCCGCCTTGCAGGGCGGCATGGCGATGGCAGGGTTGGGGCTGCTGTTCCACTTCTGCCTGACCACGGCGATGGCTGCGGTTTACATGGCTGCGGCGTTGCGGTTGGGCGCGCTGACGACGAGCCCCTGGCTGTGGGGCAGCGTCTACGGCCTGCTCACCTGGGTGGCGATGGTCTACGTCGTCGTCCCGCTGTCAGCGGTCAACGGCTGGCAGCTTCCGCACGGGTGGAACATCGTCAGCGGCCTGCTGTCGCACATCTTCTATGTCGGCGTTCCCATCGCCCACATCACGCGCCATGCCTTGCGCCCGCAGGCGGCCTGAGCGTTCTGGTTCGCGCCGGCTCAGTCGGGCCGATGCCAGGCCACATCAGGCGTCGCCTGCGGCTGCATGACGCTGCCCGGGGCTGACGCGAAAGAGGGCAGGCGGGCGGTAGCGAGCTTCTCGACATAGTCGGCCAGCGCGGGCCAGTCGAAGAAGCGCGCGTCGGGCTCCCGCAGGGGTGAGCGACGCCAGACAGTTTCGCCGCCACTGTCGAAGAGCAGGCCCTGGCAGCCTGCGCGGTGGCCGGCCTCGACGTCATCCAGCCTGTCGCCCACCATCCAGGAGCGCGCCATGTCCAGGCCGTGGCGGTGGGCGGCGCGGATCAGCATGCCGGGTGCCGGTATGTGGCACAGGCAGGCCGGGCGGCCTTCGTCGTCGGGTGCGTGGGGGCAGACTTCCACGCCCTCGATGCGCACGCCGAACTCCTGCTGCAGCCGTTGCAGCAGCGCCTGCTGCAGGCGCGCGAACTCCGCCCTGGTGAAGCGGCCGCGCGCCAGGCCGCTCTGGTTGGTGACGATGACCAGGGCCAGCCCCGCGCGTTGCAGCCTGGCCAGGGCTTCGCCTGCGCCGGGCATGAAGCGCAGCAGCAGCGGGTCGGCGTTGTGGGGTGCGCCCTCGACGAGGGTGCCGTCCTTGTCGACGAAGAGGCAGGGCCGCAATGGCGCGCGGGCCGGCGCCGGCTGCTGCAGGTCGCGCAATGTCAGACCGCTCAAGGCATAGGGTGCATAGCTCATGGGCGCACCTCGGGCTCGGCAAGGGCGGAGGTCGGGAAACGGCAGTCGCTCATGTCGGGGGTCCGGGCTGAAGAAGGTGCGGCACCGCTCCCGGCAATCGGCGTGCCCGCCCCGGAACGACGCTGCGCAGCGCTTCATGACGGCGGCAACATGAGCCTGCTTGCCCTGGCGACGCGACGCGTCCCGGCGTCCTACACAGCGATGCGGCGCTGTTCCCTGACCCGCCGCAGGCCGGCCGGCGTAGCTTGTCGGGACACAGGAGATTCCATGGCCACATCCGCCCGCTCTATCGCTTCCCTGACCCTGAGTTTCGGCCTGGTCAACGTGCCCGTGCGCCTGTTCTCAGCTACCGAGGCGGGCGCTGACATCCGCTTCAACCTGCTGGCCAAGGACGGCGCGCGTCTCAAGCAGCAATACGTCAACGAGCGCACGAAGAAGGTTGTCGAGCGCAAGGATATGGTCAAGGGCTACGAGGTCGAGGACAACCAGTTCGTGCTCTTCACGCCGGAGGAGCTCAAGGCGCTGGAAGAGGGCAGCAGCCATGTCATCGAGATCGTCAGTTTCGTGCCGCTGGCTTCCATCGACCCGCTGTTCTACGACAAGAGCTATCTGCTCGCGCCGGACAAGCGCGGCGACAAGCCCTACGCCCTGCTTGCCGAAGCCTTGCGCCGCTCAGGCCGCTGCGCGCTGGCCAAGTGGTCCTGGAAGGCCAGGCAGTACGTGGTGCAGGTGCGCGCCAATGATGACGGGCTGATCCTGCAACAGCTGCGCTATGCCGCCGAGGTGCGCTCGCTGGCCGACCTCGACATCCCCAAGGCCAGCATCTCCAAGCCGGAGCTGCWGCTGGCCCTGCAGCTGGTGGAGCAGATCGCGGCGGACAGCTTCGAGCCGGCGCTGTTCCACGACGAGGAGAAGGACCGGGTGCTGGCTGCCATCGAAGAGAAGGTCAAAGGCCGCAAGATCGTCGCTTCCACGCGCGAGGAGCATGGGC
>NZ_JBFUMO010000458.1:0-4755 GCF_054049355.1 Roseateles sp. P5_E11
TCGCCACGCACTGCGGCCTCTCGGTCGACGAGGTCGTGCAACGCCACACCGAGGCCGAGTACATCGTCTACTTCATCGGCTTCCAGCCCGGCTTTGCCTACCTCGGCGGGCTGGACGCCTCGTTGCACACGCCGCGCCGCAGCGAGCCCCGCACGGCAGTGCCGGCTGGCAGCGTCGGCATCGGCGGCGCGCAGACCGGCATCTATCCGCTGGCCACGCCGGGAGGTTGGCAGCTCATCGGCCACACCGCCCTGCCCCTTTTCGACCCCAAGGCCGAGCCGCCCACGCTGCTCGCACCGGGTGACCGCGTGCGCTTCGTGGCGGACCTCGCATGATCGAGTTGCTGCGCGCCGGCCCGCTGACCACCGTGCAGGACCTCGGCCGCGAGGCCTGGCGCGACCGCGGCATCAGCCGCTGCGGGGCGCTGGACGACATCGCGCTCGCCTGGGGCAATCTGYTCGTCGGCAACCCCGTCGACGACGCCGGCCTCGAGTTCACCCTCGGCCCCGCCACACTGCGCTTTGGAGCCGACTGCTGCATTGCCGTCACCGGCACCGATGCCGACGCCAGCCTCGACGGCCGCCCGCTGCGCCCCTGGTGGCGGCAGCGCGTGCAGGCCGGCCAGACGCTCAAGCTCGCCGCACCGCGCGAGCGCATGCGCAGCTATCTCAGCGTCTCGGGTGGCATCGCCCTCCCCGCAGCATTGGGCTCGCGCAGTACCGACCTGAAGGCCGGTTTCGGCGGGCTCGGTGGGCGCACGCTGCGCGATGGCGATGTGCTGCCGCTGGCCGCGCCCGAGCGCTTGCCCGCTCGAAGCATCGGCATCCGCGCGCCTGACTGGGGCGCGAGCGTGCGCGTGCTGCCCGGCCCCGAGCACGAGGACTTCTCTGCCACTGCGCGCGAAGCTTTCTGGGCGGCCGACTGGCAGCTCACACCGCAAAGCAACCGCATGGGCTACCGCTTTGCCGGGCCCGAGCTGAAGCGCGAGCGCGGCGCCGAACTGGCCTCGCACGGCGTGCTGCCGGGTGTCATCCAGGTGCCGCCCTCGGGCCAGCCCATCGTCTTGCTGGCCGATGCGCAGACGACAGGCGGCTATCCCAAGATCGGCGTCGTCATCCGCGCCGACCTGTGGAAGCTCGGCCAGCTGCGCCTCGGCGCCACATTGCGCTTCACGCCCTGCACCACCGACGAGGCCATCGCCGCACTGCGCGAGCGCCAGGCCACGCTGGCCCAACTGAGGACTGCCCTATGCATGTCGACCTGAACGCCGACCTCGGCGAAGGCGCACCCGACGACGCCGAGCTGCTGGCCCTCGTCAGCTCCGCCAACATCGCCTGCGGCTGGCATGCCGGCGATGCGCGGCTGATGCAGACGACCGTGGTCGCAGCACTGGAACGCGGCGTGGCCATCGGCGCCCACCCCAGCTACCCCGACCGCGAGAACTTCGGCCGCAGCGAGATGCAGCTCGCGCCGGCCGATGTGAAAGCCGACCTGATCTACCAGATCGGTGCCCTCGACGCCATGGTGCGCGCGGCCGGCGGCCGACTGCATCACGTCAAGCCGCACGGCGCCCTCTACAACCAGGCCGCGCGTGATCCGGCATTGGCCGATGCCGTCGCCGCCGCCGTGCTCGACGTCAACCCAGCACTGGCTCTCTACGGCCTTGCCGGCAGTGAACTGCTGAAAGCGGCCGAGCGCACCGGCCTGCGCGCGGTGGCCGAGGTGTTTGCCGACCGCGGCTACCGCGCCGACGGCAGCCTGGTGCCGCGCAGCCAGCCCGGCGCCTTCGTCGAAGACACCGACGAGGCCGTCGCCCGCACGCTGCGCATGGTGCGCGAAGGTGTCGTGCAGGCCGTCACCGGAGAGATCGTTCCCTTGCAGGCCCAGACCATCTGCCTGCATGGCGACGGCGCCCACGCCCTCGCTTTCGCCCGGGCGCTGAACCAAGCCCTCACCCAAGCCGGCGTGCAACTGCGCCCCTGACCGGAGTTTTTTCATGACTGCAGATGTTTCCCTGTGGCCGCTGATCGGCGTCGCCGTCGTCATCGTCGGCTTCGTGCTGCGCTTCAACCCCGTCCTCGTCGTCGCGGTGGCCGGCATCGCGACCGGCCTCGCGGCCAAGCTGCCGCCGGACCTCATCCTCGCCAAGCTCGGCACCGGCTTCGTCAAGACGCGCAACCTGCCGCTGACCCTGCTGCTGCCCCTGCCCATCATCGGCCTGCTGGAGCGCCACGGCCTGCGTGAGCGCGCCCAGGCTTGGATCGCAGGCATACGCTCGGCGACAGCGGGCCGTCTGTTGGTCGTCTACCTCTTCATCCGCGAGACCGCCGCGGCGCTGGGCCTGACGTCGCTGGGCGGCCATGCCCCGATGGTTCGGCCCCTGGTCGCGCCCATGACCGAAGCCGCCGCCGAGAAGACCCACGGCCCCGTGCCGCAGGCCGTGCGCGACAAGTGGAAGGCCATGGCCGCAGCGACCGACAACGTCGGCCTCTTTTTCGGCGAGGACATCTTCGTCGCCTTCGGCTCCATCGTGCTGATGCAGACCTTCCTGGCCGAGAACGGCATCGTCACCGACCCGCTGCACATCGCCCTCTGGGGCATCCCGACCGCCATCGCCGCCTTCGTCATCCACGCCGCGCGGCTGATCCGGATGGACCATCGCCTGCCGCAGGACATCGCCCGCGCCCGTGCTGAAGAGGAAGCCAAGCCATGACCGCCCTCCTCAAGCTCGACCAGCTCTTCCTGCTGACCGGCGCCGCGCTGCTGATCGTCGCCTGGCTGACCTGCCGCGACCACAGCAACCCGCGGCGCTGGAGCAGCGGCCTGTTCTGGGCCTTGTGGGCCGTCATCTACCTGGTCGGCGACAACCTGCCGCCCGTCGTCTGCGGGTTGATCGTCCTCATGCTTGCCGCACTCGGCGGCCTGGGCGGCGTGTCCTTCGGCAAGCATCCGGCACGCGAGCCCGCCGAGCGCCAGACCAGCGCGGCGCGCCTGGGCAACAAGCTCTTCCTGCCCATCCTGGCCATCACGACACTGGCCCTGGTTGGCACGCTGACGCTAAAGGACGTCCACCTCGGCGGTCTGCTGCTCGTCGAGCCCAAGAACGTCACGCTGATCAGCGTCGGTCTTGGCGCACTGATCGGCCTGGTTGGCGCCTTGTGGATGACGCGCGAACGTCCCATGCAGGCCCTGCGCGAGGCGCGCCGCCTGCTGGAGACCATGGGGCCGGCGGTCCTGCTGCCGCAGCTGCTGGCCACGCTGGGCCTGTTGTTCACCGATGCTGGTGTCGGCAAGGCCGTGGCCCATCTCACCACCAGCTATATCCCGGTCGACAACGCCTTGTTCGCGGTGGCGGCCTATGCCCTGGGCATGGCCCTATTCACCATGGTCATGGGCAATGCCTTCGCGGCCTTCCCGGTCATGACGGCCGGCATCGGCATCCCCATCCTGCTTGGCATGCACCACGGCAACCCGGCCGTGATGGCCGCTATCGGCATGTTCTGCGGCTACTGCGGCACACTGATGACGCCCATGGCCGCCAACTTCAACATCATCCCCGCCGCCCTGCTCGAGCTGAAGGACAAAAACGCCGTCATCCGCGCGCAATGGCCCACGGCGCTGATGCTGCTGGGCGTCAACATCGTCCTCCTCAAGGTGCTGATGTTCTGATGCAGGACGAGCTGTTCGGCGGCCCACCCGAGAAGCGGCCGCGCGGTGTGCAACCCGCGCCGCCGGTGCCCGAAGACCTGGCGCTGGCAGCAAGTCTGTCGCCACACATCCATCTCGGCACGTCGACCTGGAGCTACCCCGGCTGGGAGGGGCTGGTCTGGGCCGGCAAGCACAGCGAGGCCACGCTGTCCAAGACCGGCCTGACCGCCTACGCCGCCCACCCGTTGCTGCGCGCCGTGGGCATCGACCGCGGCTTCTACCGGCCGATCGCCGCAAGCGACTTCGAGCGGCAAGCGCAACAGGTGCCCAAGGGCTTTCGATTCACGGTCAAGGCACCCAGCCTCGTCACGGATGCGCTGCTGCGCAGCGAGGACGGACGCGGCCAGGAACTCAACCCGCTGTTCCTGGATCCGACGGCGGCAATGCAGGATTTCATCGAGCCCGCCTTCGAAGGCCTGGGCAAGACGATAGGCGCGCTGGTTTTCCAGCTCAGCCCCTTGCCCGGGCCACTGCTTGCGCGCATGAGCGAGCAATTCGACCGGCTGCATGCGCTGCTGCTGGCGCTGCCAAAACCACCTGTGGGCGTCATCGCTGTCGAGGTACGCGACGCTGCCTGGCTGACTCCGGATCTCGCGGCCCTGCTGCGCGACACGGGCGCGCGCTACTGCGTCGGCCTGCATCCCAAGCTGCCGCCGCTGGCCGAGCAACTGCCGCTGCTGCGCGCGCTGTGGCCGGGGCCGCTGGTGGTGCGATGGAACCTGAACCGCCTGCACGGCCCCTATGGCTACGAAGAGGCCGAGAAGCGCTATGGCGAGTTCAACGAGATGCTGGACCCCGACTCCGAGACGCGCGCCGAATTGGCCCGCATCATCCGCGGCACGGCCGGCGCCGGGCAGGACGCCTTCATCACCATTTCCAACAAGGCCGAAGGCTCGGCGCCGCTGAGCGTTCGGGCGCTCGCTCAAGCCATCGTCGACGGCTGACTCAGCGCTTGGCCGGCAGTTGGGGCTCCGGCAGATTGCCGCCCTCTGCTTCCCAGCGGCTGACATCTTCGCGATGCTGCTTACCGTCGTGGCGCACGCGGCG
>NZ_JBFUMO010000459.1:0-4739 GCF_054049355.1 Roseateles sp. P5_E11
CGGTGGCCAGTTGGACCCCGACCGCTTCTGGCAGGTGCACCGCTCCACCATCATCAACCTCGACCACCTCGCCGGCACGCGCCGCGACGAGCAGAGCCGGCTCTTCGTGCGCATTCGCGGCCAGGCTCGCGAGCTGCCTGTCAGCCGCGCCTACGTTCATCTGTTCAAGGCGATGTAGAACGGCCTTCACCCGGCTTAGAGTCGGGGCATGCTGTTGTCCCGCCGCTGCCTGCTGTTCGCCCCGGCTGTACTGCTGGGCACGGCCCAGGCCGCGCCGCCATTGGAGTGGGTGGCCGGGAATCTGCCACCCTTTGCGTGGGAGGCGAGCGGTGGCCCACGCGGCTTCGCCCACGAGTTGGCCGTTGCCATGGCCCAGCGCCTGGGCAGGCCGGCCCTCGTCAGCTACGTCCCCTGGGCGCGCGCGGTGCGCACGGTCGAGCAGGGGCGGCACTACGGCATCTTTCCGCTGGCGCGGACGCCGGACCGCGAGGCCCGCTTCCAGTGGCTGGTGCCGCTGATGACGGTGCGCTACGGCCTCTACACCCTCGCGACCGAGTCGCGCCTGGAGCTCGACCAGTTGCGTGAGCTGCGCATCGGCGTGCTGCGCGGCTCACCCATTGCGGCCAATCTGCGGGCCGAGCGCTTCAAGACCATCGTCGAAGCGAAAGACTACCGCGACCTGTTGCGCCTCCTGCGCGAGCAGGCGCTGGATGCCGTCTACGCCGGCACGCCCATGCTGGAGGCCGCAATGGACGAGTATGGCCAAGCCCGCATGCTCTTCGTGTTGCAGACGACGCTCGGCGAAGCCACGCTCTACATGGCCGCGTCGCTCGGGCTCGATGCCGCGGAGGCACGGCGCTGGGTCGCGGCCTACCGCCAGCTTGAAGAAGACGGCACCGTCGCCCGCATCCGCCGCCGCTACCTCCAGTAAGTTCTGGGGGCATGTCCGAAAACTGCCAGGATCTGGCAGGGGCCCGTCCTAGACTGGCTGCATGTTGTCCGAGACCCTCCCACCTGACGCCGCCTACGCCGTCCTGCAGTCGCACGACGCGCGCTTTGACGGGCGGCTCTACGTGGGCGTCACGTCCACCGGCATCTACTGCCGCCCTGTATGCCGGGTGCGCCTGCCGCGGCGCGAGAACTGCCGCTTTTTCTCGACGGCGGCCCAGGCCGAAGCCGCCGCCTTTCGCCCCTGCATGAAATGCCGGCCCGAGCTGGCACCGCGCGCCCTGCCGTGGACGACGATGGACGCCTCGCGAACGCTCGCCCAGCAGGCCGCTGCCTGGCTGGATGCCTGCGATGACGCCGAGGCCAGCGTCGAAGACCTGGCAGCCCATCTCGGCATCACGAGCCGGCACCTGCGCCGCATCTTTCAGGCCGAGCACGGCGTTTCACCGCTGCAATACCTGCAGACGCGCCGCCTGCTGCTCGCCAAGGCCCTGCTGACCGACAGCACGCTGCCCGTCAGCGAGATCGCCTTCGCGGCCGGCTATGCGAGCCTGCGGCGCTTCAACGCCGCCTTCGTCGAGCACTACCGCCTGCAGCCCACAGCCCTGCGGCGCGAGGGTGGCGGTGCGGCCCCCGTGTCGCGGCTGCGGCTGAGCTACCGCCAGCCCTATGACGTGGCTGGCGTGCTGGCGTTTCTTGCGCCGCGTGCGATCACGGGGGTTGAGCGGGTGGAGGAGGGCGGCGTCACACGCTCCCTGGCGCTGACTCACGCCGGCCGGCGCCATGCCGGCTGGCTGCGCGTGAGCTTCGCCAAGGCGGGAGAGGTCGGCGTCGAACTGTCCCCCACGCTCTGGCCTGCCGTCGGCTCGCTATTGCCGCTGTTGCGCCGCTGGCTGGACCTGGACGCCGAACCCGAGGCCATCGCCGCTGCGTTGGGCGAGGCGGCCGTCGCAGGCCAGCGGCTGCCGGGTTGCCTGGACCGCTTCGAGCTGGCGGTACGCGCCGTCCTGGGCCAGCAGGTCACCGTGGCCGCCGCTCGCACACTCGCCGGCCGTTTCGTCGAGCGTTTCGGCGAAGCCTTGTCCGACGCACCCGAAGGTTGCCAACGCTTGTTCCCCACACCCGAGCGCATTGCCGAGGCGACGCGCGACGACATCGCGTCACTCGGCATCATTGGCCGGCGTGCTGACAGCCTCATCGCCCTGGCCCAGGCCTGGCCGACGCTGGCCTTTGCCCGCCACGAGGGTTCACCAGAAGCCGCTGCCGCCGAGCTGACGGCCATCCCCGGCGTCGGCCCCTGGACAGCCGGCTACATGTTGATGCGGGGCTGGAGCTGGCCCGACGCCTTCCCCCCCGGCGACGTTGTCTTGCGCAAGGCCCTGAGCCGCGAAGGCCCGTTGCTGTCGCCCAAGGCCTATCTCGAAGCCGCGGAGCACTATCGCCCCTACCGCAGCTACGCCGTCCTTCATCTCTGGAGAAGGGCTTGACCCACCCCGTACGCGCTTCGCGCGCGCCCTCAAGGGGGCACTGCCAGCGGCCTGACAAAGCCAGTTCCGCGGCAGTCGCGCGGCCAATCAGAAAGATCGGAGTTACTCGATGAACCATCACGTTTTGCAACGCAGGATCGAAACCCCACTCGGCCCGCTGACGGCCGCACGCAGCGCCACGGGCCTGTCGGGCCTGTGGTTTGACGGGCAGAAGCACCATCCCGGCGCGCTTGACGCGCCTGAGGACGACGGCAGCGACGCCGTCCTGTCGGCCACCGAAGCCGCGCTGACGGCCTATTTCAGCGGCAAGTCTTTCGACCTGCCGCCGCTGGACCCGGCCGGCACGGCCTTTCAGCGCGAGGTCTGGCAGGCGCTGCTGGCCATCGCTCCGGGGCAGCCCTCGACCTATGGCGCACTGGCCGAGCGGCTGGGGCGCGCCAGTGCGGCGCGGGCGCTGGGCGCCGCAGTAGGCCGCAACCCGATCTCCGTTCTTGTGCCCTGCCATCGCGTCGTCGGCGCCGATGGCTCATTGACTGGCTATGCCGGCGGGTTGGAGCGCAAGCTGGCCCTGTTGAGCCTGGAGGGTGCTACCGCATGAAGGCTTTCGACATCGGCGAGCTGGTACTGCTCGCCGCGCTCTGGGGCGCCTCCTTCCTGTTCATGCGCCTCGGGGCCCATGAGTTCGGGCCGATCGCGCTGGCGGCCGTGCGCGTCGGCCTGGCCAGCGCCATGCTGATCCCGCTGCTGGCAGCGCGCGGCAATCTGGCTGACCTGCGCAATCACTGGAAGGGCTTGCTGCTCGTCGGCGCGCTCAACAGCGCCATCCCGTTTGCGTTGTTCTCCTTCGCGGCCCTGTCGATCACGGCCGGCCTGTCCAGCATCGTCAACGCGACGACGCCGTTGTGGACGGCCGTCGTCGCCTTCGTCTGGTTGCGCCAGGGGCTGACACCATGGCGCGTGCTCGGCCTCGTCATCGGCTTTGCGGGCGTGGCCTTCCTGGCCTGGGACAAGGCCGGCTTCAAGCCCGGCGAGGACCATTCGGGCTTCTGGGCCGTGCTGGCCTGCGCGACGGCCACCCTCTGCTACGGCATCGCGGCGAACGCAACCAAGCGCTATCTCGCCGGCGTTTCTCCTCTCGCCGTGGCCACTGGCAGCCAGTTCGCCGCCGCCGTGCTGCTGGCGCTGCCAGCCGCCTGGCTGTGGCCGGCCGCCATGCCGAGCAACGTCGCCTGGGGCTCGGCGCTGGCGCTTGCCGGCCTGTGCACGGCGCTGGCCTACATCCTCTATTTCCKGCTGATGAGCCGAGTCGGGCCGACGAACGCGGTATCGGTGACCTTTCTCATCCCGCTCTTTGCCATCCTGTGGGGGGCGCTCTTCCTGCAGGAAGCCATCACGTCCCAGATGGTGGCGGGTGGCGCCATCGTGCTGGTCGGCATTGCGCTGGCGCTGGGCCTGGTGGGTCCCAAGCCGCGCTGAAGTCACGCCGCGGATCTCCAGGCGCCTCGGCGCGGTGCAAACAGTGATAGCGTGCGCGCCATTGCAATTGGTAGCGCTACCTTCAGGCGCATGGAGACCGCACGATGTCCTTGCTCCCATCCCGCCGCTGGATCGGCGCTCTCGGCTTGCTGGCCGCACAGATCCTGGCCACCACCGCCATGGCCCAGCCCTCGGGCGGCCCTTATGGTCCGGTGCCGCAACGCTACGCGGTGCCCAAGGCGCCGCACGTCTATTTCGTGGCGCCAGACGGCAAGGCCGAGGCTTCCGGCGCATCGGTCAACGAGGCCACGTCCATCGAAACTGCAGTGACGCGCGTCGTCACGGGCGACGCCATCGTCATGCGCGGCGGCACCTACCGCACCGGTGGGCTGCAGCTCAACCAGGGCATCACCATCCAGCCCTATCTGGATGAAGTGCCTGTGCTCAAGGGCACGCGCATGGCGACCGAGTGGCAGAGCCTGGGCAACAACGTCTGGCGCACGAAATGGGCCACGCTGTTCCCGGCCCAGCCGCTGGGCTGGTGGCAACGGGAGCGTGAGGGCATGAAGACGCCGCTGCACCGCTTCAACAACGACATGGTCTTCATCGACGGCGAGCCGCTGCAGTCCGCGGGCTGGGAAGGCGAGGTCAGTGCCAAGGCCTACTACGTCGACTACGCCAAGGGTCATGTCTACATCGGCGCCGACCCGACCGGTCGCCTCGTCGAGATCACGGCGCACGACATCGCCCTGCACCGCCCCTCGCGCGAAGTCCACGGCAAGCCGTCGGACCGCAAGGGCCCGACTCTGCGCGGCATCACCTTCACGC
>NZ_JBFUMO010000460.1:0-4718 GCF_054049355.1 Roseateles sp. P5_E11
CTGCAGCAGCTCGGCCTGCAGCTCTAGTGGCACATGGCGGTTGCCGAGGTGGTAGGCGGCGCGCAGCAAATCAAATGCGGAGCCGTGCTCTGCGCAGAAACGCACCTGCAGCACGGGCTGGGGGGCGGCGATGACGCGCAGCAGGGAGCCGTCTTCACCCACAAGCACGTCGCCGCCGCGCAGCGCCGTGCCGCGGGGCAGCACCACAGCCACTTCGCGACCGGAACTGTCAGTCGCGCCGAATCGGCTCTTGCTGCGGGTGTCCCAATCGAGTTCGAGAGCCGGAGAGCGCTTGAGCAGCACGGCGGCAAGGCCACCGCCTTGGGGGAGACGTTTGGAGAAGGTGTGCATGATGGTTTCGGAGGGCAGCTGGTTAGTATTGTCAACGCGGTCACCCACAGGAGCGGCAAGCATGGACATCGTTCAACTCGTAGAAGCCGAGGGCTCGCTCGGCTTTGTGCTTCCCGACGCCGTGCTGACGCGCCTGAATCTCGCCGAAGGTGACGTCATGCTGCTGACCGAGACGCCCACGGGCATTCGACTCACGCGAGCCAATGCCGCAATGACCGAGCCGCAACCCGACTCCGTTCCACCACCTTGACTCCCCAATGACCGCGCCCACACTCGAAACCCTCACCGTCTCCGTCCAGGACCACATCGCTACCGTCCGCCTGAACCGGCCGGACAAGGCCAACGCGATGAACGCGGCGATGTGGCAGGACATCCGCCGCGCCTTCGACTGGATCGACGGCCAGCCGGAAGCTCGTGTGGCCGTGCTGGAAGGCGAAGGCAAGCACTTCACCGCGGGCATCGACCTGGCCATGATGATGGGCATCGCCCCGCAGATCGAAGACCCCTGCGACGGCCGCACCCGCGAGGGCCTGCGCCGGGTCATCCTGGACATGCAGGACACCCTCACCAGCCTGGAGCGCTGCCGCAAGCCCGTGCTCGCGGCCATCCACGGTGCCTGCGTGGGCGGCGGCATCGACCTGATCTGCGCCGCCGACATGCGCTACTGCAGCGGCGACGCCTATTTCTCCATCAAGGAGATCGACATCGGCATGGTGGCCGATGTCGRCACGCTGCAACGCCTGCCCAAGCTCATCGGCTCGCAGGGCCTGGTGCGCGAGCTGGCCTACACGGGCCGGCGCGTGGAGGCGGCCGAGGCACGCGAGATCGGTCTCGTCAATCGCGTGTTCGACAGCCGCGAGGCGCTTGGGGTTGGCGTGCGCGAGATCGCCGCGACGATTGCGTCCAAGTCGCCGCTGTCCATCCGCGGCACCAAGGAGCAGCTGAACTACGCCCGTGACCACTCGGTGGCCGACGGCCTCAACTACATCGCGACTTGGAACGCCGCGATGTTGATGAGCGAGGACCTGACCAAGGCCATGATGGCCGGCAAGGGCGCGGTGCCCTCTTTCCGCAATTGAGCGCGAACGCAGCGGACGCCGGTACCGCCACGTTCTACGACGGCTACGCCACCCAGTTGGCCGCCACCGAGGCCAGTCGCAGCGCGATGCTGCCCCTTCTCGAAGCCGCTTTGCCGCCGGGCGCCTGGGTGCTGGACGTCGGCTCGGGCTCGGGCCGGGACGTGGCGGCGCTGCAGCAGGCCGGGTTCGAGGCCTTCGGCGTGGAGCCCAACGCCGCCATGCGCGAAACCGCGCTGCGGCTGMGGCCCGGCCTTGCCGGACGGCTGCGCGACGCCAGCCTTCCCCAACTGGGCACGCCCTTCTCGGACTGCTGCCCCCAGGGCTTCGACGCCGTGGCGTGCAGTGCCGTGCTGATGCACATCGCGCCCACCGACCTGCCCGGCGCACTGGCTTCGCTCGCTCGGCAGCTTCGCCCTCTCGCCGCAGGCGACGTGGCCCGCTGCCGGCCCGCACTGCTGATTGCCCTGCCGGAAATGAACTCCGGCCAGTTGAATGGTGACCGCGACGCCGATGGCCGTCGGTTCCACAACCACGCCCCGGCCACGGTGCAGCGGCAGCTCACCGAGTTGGGACTGATGCTGGAGAGCAGCAGCGTCAACGACGCGGTGCTGGCCAGCACCGACACGCGCTGGCACATGCTGGTGTTCAGGCGGATCTGAGCGCGTCGCGAAGAGCTTCGCCATTGCGACGCGGCTCGTCATCGCAGATGTTCATTCCAGCACCCGATCAGGCAACAATTCCTGCGTGGATCGAGGCCCGCTGTGACAGCCCGCCGACCGGATTCGTTCACCCAGGGAGAACCGCGTGGATTTCGCTCAATGGCAGCACCGCCCGGGCAGGCGCTTCACCGGCATCGGCGTCGTGGTGCTGCTGCATCTCGTGCTGGGTTGGGTCTTGGTCAGCGGCCTGGCGCACCACATCGTCCAGGTGGCCCGGCAGGCCCCTGTGGAGATCAAGCTCATCCAACCAGAAACACCGCCGCCGCCATCGCCGAAGATGGCCTTGCTGCCACTGCCCACCTTGTCTCCCCCACCGCCGCGCTTCATACCGCCGCCCGAAGTGCAGGTGACGCAGCCGCCGGAGACGACCGTCGCCGCCGCAGCCATCCCCCAGCCTTCGCCTGGCGCGGGCACTGAAGCGGCACCACAACCAGGCCGGGGCCAGCCGGGAGGCGCGCTGGTGCGCACACCGCTGCAACTGGACTTCAGCAAGTGCGGCTCACCGGCCTATCCCGACATCGACGTGCAAGGCACGACGATGGTCGTCTTCACGATGGACATCTCCGGCGCCATCTCTGAAGCGCGCGTGGTCGAGTCCAGCGGCCCGTCACGCAGGCACAAGGTGCTCGACAGACTGGCCGTCACCTTCGTGCTTTCCTGCAAGGGCACGCCCGGCACGGTGAATGGCAAGCCCGTTACGCTGCGCGGCATCACGCCCATCACCTGGAACCTGAAGGACTGAGAAGCCGGCTTTGGCTAGGACGGGCGGGCCTGCCCGCGTGCGTTGGCCATCCAGCGTCCCTCGTGCCGCGCCGCGCTGAATCCCGTGGCTAATTCCTTTTCGTGCTGTCCGGCGCGAGCTTGCGCCGCCTCATGGCTTCCATGCGCAGCCCCTGCGCGGCAGCAATCAGTTGGCTCTGCTGCGCGGGCTTCCCAGCGCTAAGCGCCATGGTCTCGAGGAAGGCTGCCGAGGCTTCCGCGTTGGAGATGAACTCCACGCTTTGCAGCGTGTCCTTCTTGTCGATGGTCCACTCCTTGAACGGCGCGTCGGGCGCTGGGTTGCGACGCATCTCCGCAAGGATGTCGCCGCGGGTCACGCCCGCTTCGAGGCGGCCCTGCCACTGCTTGGCCCATTGGGCCGAAGGCTCGTCGCGCACGTTCTGCGCCAGCGAAACGAGCGTATGGTGGGCCTCATCCGCATTGCCGGCATAGGCGTAGGCCAGCGCAGCGGAGCGCGCGAGCGCGTCGACTTCGCGTGCGGTCTGCCAGGCCGAGATGACACCCTCCAGCGCTGCGCTGTCCGGGGCATCCGTGGCGGCCACCTCGGTCTTGAAGGCGGCCAAGGCAGCTTCCGGCGATTGCGGGTTCAAGCCGCGGGCGCGCTGCAGGTGGCCCTGAGCAGCCTGGAGATAGGCGCGCTTGGCATCGCCCTCGTTGCGCTCGGCCAGGCGCAGGTTCGCCATGCCCAGCAGATAGCGGGYCTCGAAATTGGCGTCCTCCCCTTGCAGCACGGCGTTCAGCGCCGGCAGGGCGTCCTGCGGGTTGCCCCAGTCRATCTGCGCCCGGCTCAAGGTGAGGCGGGCCAGGTCGTCGTTCGGGAACTGCGCCGCCAGCCCTGCGACCTTCTTCAACAGCGCCTCCCCGGCTGGCCGGCTCGGGCACGCCTTCAAGGCGGCATCCGCCAGCACGAATTCGCCCGCCGCACGGGGCAGCGCATGAAACCTCACCCGGCTGGCGGGCAGCGATGGGAGTGCCACACGCAGGGCATCCGTGCCCCGAAGGCTGTACCGCCACATCACCTGCCCGATCTCGGATGCCTTCAGGCCGTAGGCCCGCTCGAAGGCCGTCGTCGGGGAGGCGCCGCGGTCGACGAGCCCGAGATAGCGGTTCAGGCGCTGGCGCCTTTCTTCCGAGGACAGCATGTAGTGCGTCAACAGCCAGGACTTCGCCTCGAACTCCAGGCGCGCCCCGCCCGGTCCGGCATAGTTGTGGGCGTTGGCGAGCTTCTCCTCCAGGACGTCGCCATATTCCAGGCTGGATACCCGGTTGTCTCTGACAAGTCGCAGGTAGCCACCGATCTCCTTCGGCACCCGGCCCACCACCATCTGCTTTTCCGAGAATCGCGCGGCGGAGAAGTACTGCGCAAAGCCGTCGACGAACGACGTCGGGACGCGGATGTCCGTGTGGCGATAAAGGAAGTGCCGCGCATACGCCTCGAAGACATAGGACAGGGTGTCGTCCAGCGGTGAACGGTCGAGTTGCTCGTCGGCGAGGCTGGGGACGCGTTCCAGATGCACGCCGAATCCCTGGACGCCGGAAGCGCAACTGCTGTACAGGCCCACGGCATCGGCCGGCACGCTGGCGTCGACCTCACGCAGGGCCGAGACCCGGCTGTGGTAGTACAGCGTCAGCTTCGGTTCCTGCTGGTCGGCCTTGCCATTGGTTTGATGATTAGGCCGGGTGTACAGGCGCAGCAGATGGTCGAGCTTTTCCAGGTTGTCCAGCAGCTGGGTGACGTCTTCCTGGTTGGCGTCGGAGTACACGACGAAGCGCTGGCTTTCGGCCCGGA
>NZ_JBFUMO010000461.1:0-4716 GCF_054049355.1 Roseateles sp. P5_E11
CGTCTTGGCTGGTCAGCTCGACCAGTTCGTCGACAGCCAGGTCGGCCAGATCGTCACGGGTGTTGATGCCGCCTTCGGCCAGCTTGCTCAACAGTTCAGGGGTCACGCCTTCGAGATCGCGCAAGTCCTGCGAGACCTCTTCGACCTTCTCTTCGCGGGCGATTTCCATCGTCAGCAGGGCATCCTTGGCACGGGTGCGCAGCTCGTTGACGGTGTCCTCGTCGAAGGCCTCGATCTCCAGCATTTCCTGCATGGGCACGTAGGCGACTTCTTCCAGGCTGGTGAAGCCTTCGGCGATCAGGATGTCGGCGACCTCGGCATCGACGTCGAGCTTCTCGACGAAGAGCTTGCGAACGCTCTCGGCCTCGACCTCGTGCTTGGCAGCCGATTCCTCGGCCGACATGATGTTGATGCGCCAGCCGGTCAGCTCGGACGCCAGGCGCACGTTCTGGCCGCCACGGCCGATGGCGATGGCGAGGTTTTCCTCGTCAACGACGACATCCATGGCATGGCGCTCTTCATCCACGACGATGGATTGCACATTGGCCGGGGCCAGCGCGCCGATGACGAACTGGGCCGGGTCTTCGCTCCACAGCACGATGTCGACGCGCTCGCCAGCAAGTTCGGTCGTCACGCCGTTGACGCGCGAACCGCGCACACCGACGCAGGTGCCGATGGGGTCGACACGGCGGTCATGGCTGATGACGGCGATCTTGGCGCGCGAACCGCTGTCGCGGGCGCAGCTCTTGATCTCCAGCAGGCCTTGTTCGATTTCCGGCACTTCCTGGGCGAAGAGTTCCTTCATGAACTCAGGGCTGGAGCGCGAAAGCATGATTTGCGGGCCGCGCTGGGTYGGGTCCACACCGAGGATGACGGCGCGCACGCGGTCACCGGTGCGCAGGTTCTCTTTCGAGATCATTTCGCTGCGCTTCAGGCGCCCTTCGACGCGACCGCTTTCGACAATGATGTCGCCCTTGTYCAGGCGCTTGACCGTGCCGACGAAGATCTTCTCGCCGCGCGACATGAAGTCGTTGAGCAATTGCTCGCGCTCGGCGTCACGGATCTTCTGCAGGATGACCTGCTTGGCGGCCTGTGCGCCGATGCGGCCGATGGGCAGGGATTCGACGGGTTCTTCGATGTGGTCGTCCACCTCGATGTCGGAGATCTGTTCCTGGGCTTCAAACAGCAGGATTTCGGCGTCGGCGTTCTGCAGACCGGCCTCGTTGGGCACGACATGCCAGCGGCGGAAGGTCTCGTACTCACCCGATTCGCGATCCACACTGACGCGGATGTCGGCCTCAGCGCCGTAAATCTTCTTGGTGGCCGAGGCCAGCGCGGCTTCCACCGCACCGAACACGACATCGCGCTCCACGCTCTTCTCGCGCGAGATCGCGTCCACCAGCATCAACATTTCGCGGTTCATTGCTTGAGACCTCCGTCAACCTTGTCTTGGCCGGGCGCCGCATCACTGGGCGCGCCCGCTTGTTTCTTGAGTGCTGCTTTTTTCGGCTTGATGACACCACGCTGGCCGGGCTTGCGGTCAGGCGCCGGTTCGCCGCCACGACCCTTGAAGCTGAACGAYGGCACGAGGCGTGCCTCGCGCACCTCGTCGAGCGTGAAATCAAGCGCCTGATCGGCCTCGCCGTCGTCGAACACCAGGCGCCAGGCCTGGTCATCCGCCGCATCCGGCTGCGCGCTGACCACGCCGCGGTACTTCTTGCGGCCCTGGAAAGGTGCTTTGAGCGTGATATCGATTTCCTGGCCGGCAAAGCGCGCGTAATGCGCGGCCTTTTTTAACGGCCGATCCAGACCCGGTGAAGACACTTCGAGCCGGGAATATTCCAAACCCTCGACCTCGAGCACATACTGCAGCTGTCGGGTGACCTTTTCGCAGTCATCCACATCGATCAGCTCGCCGGCATCCGCCCCGGCGTTCAGCCTGTCAATCGTCACGCGCAGCGTTCCACCACTGGCACTGCGTTCGCAGTCCACGAGTTCGTAACCGAGTCCGGTCACGGTCGTTTCCACAGCGGTTTGCCAACTCATTCGGGGTGTGCGGTCTTCGGTCGAAAGAAAATCGAAAAAGCAAAAAAAATGGGCTGGATGAATCCGCCCACTCGTTCACCTGATATCGCGCCCCGGGGGATGTCGTCCGGGGCTCGTTGAAAGACTCTTTGCAGAGTTCTCTCATTTCTGGTGAAGCTCGGATTGTACTGTGCAAGTCCCATGCCGGCAAGCCGCTACGCCCTGCGCGTGCCAGAATCTGAGGCTGTTTGAGACCTCACAGGAGACAAGAATGGGCTTTCTCGCCGGCAAGCGGCTGCTGATCACGGGCGTGCTGTCCAACCGCTCCATCGCCTACGGCATTGCCCGGGCCTGCCACCGCGAAGGTGCCGAGTTGGCGTTCAGCTATCAGGGCGAACGTTTCAAGGACCGCATCAGCGAGTTCGCTGCCGAATTCGGCTCCAAACTCATTTACGACTGTGACGTGACCAGCGACGAGCAGATGGAGGCGTTGTTCAACCAGCTCGGCGAGGTCTGGCCGGAGTTCGACGGTTTCGTCCATTCCATCGGCTTTGCGCCTCGCGAGGCGATTGCCGGCAATTTCCTGGACGGCATGACGCGCGAGAACTTCCGCATCGCCCACGACATTTCGGCCTACAGCTTCCCCGCCATGGCCAAGCTGGCCGCCCCGCGCCTGCGCCCCGGCGCCGCCCTGCTCACACTGAGCTACCTGGGCGCCGAGCGCTACGTGCCCAACTACAACACCATGGGCATGGCCAAGGCGGCGCTGGAGGCCAGCGTGCGCTACCTGGCCCACGACCTCGGCGCCAAGGGCGTGCGAGTCAACGGCATCTCTGCCGGCCCAATCAAGACGCTGGCAGCCTCCGGCATCAAGGACTTCGGCAAGTTGCTGAGCCAGTTCGCCGCCTCGGCGCCGATCCGGCGCAACGTGACCATCGAGGACGTCGGCAACGCCGCTGCCTTCCTGCTGTCCGACCTGGCCGCCGGCGTCAGCGCCGAGATCATGTATGTCGATGGCGGCTTCAGCCATGTCGCACTCGCCGGCGGCGAGTGATCAAGTGAGGTCGCGGCATGGCGTGCGTCGCGGCCTGGCGTACCACGAGAAACCGCGCCGGCGGATGGGCGCAGCGGCCTGATCAGGCCTTCACGCAGTCCACGTAATACCGGCCGCGACCGGTCTCTTCGTCCACTTCATGGACAAGGCCGTGGACGTCGGTCGCGAAGCCCGGAAACTTCGCATTGAAGCTGCGCGTGAACTTCAGGTAATCGACGATCTTCTTGTTGAAGCCCTCGCCAGGAATCAGCAGCGGGATGCCGGGCGGATAGGGCGTCAGCAGCGAGGTCGTGATGCGCCCCTCCAGGTCGTCGATGCCGACGCGTTCGGTCTTGCGCTGTGCGATATGGGCATAGGCTTCCGTCGGCGTCATCAGCGGCTGCAGATTGGACAGATACATGTCCGTCGTCAGGCGTGCAATGTCGCCTTCGGCATAGGCCCTGTGAATGGACTGGCAGAGGTCGCGCAGGCCCATGCGCTCGTACTTCGGGAACTTCGCGCAGAACTCCGGCAGGATGCGCCACAGCGGCGCGTTCTTGTCGTAGTCGTCCTTGAACTGCTGCAACGCAGTCAACAGCGTGTTCCAGCGGCCCTTGGTGATGCCGATGGTGAACATGATGAAGAAGGAATACAGCCCCGTCTTCTCGACRACGACACCATGCTCGACGAGGAACTTGGTGACGACCGAGGCCGGGATGCCGGTGGTGGCAAAGCGCCCTTCCATGTCCAGCCCGGGCGTGATGATGGTGGACTTGATCGGGTCCAGCATGTTGAAGCCCTCGGCGAGCGCGCCGAAGCCATGCCAGTCCTCGTCGGCGTGCAGCATCCAGTCCGCCGACACGGGCTCGCTGCCCTGGTCATCCTGCGCGCGCAGGAAGTCCGGCCCCCAGACCTTGAACCACCAGTCGTCGCCATAGTCCGACTCGACCTTGCGCATGGCACGGCGGAAGTCCAGCGACTCGCGGATGCTTTCCTCCACGAGCGCCGTACCGCCGGGCGGCTCCATCATCGCCGCAGCCACGTCGCAGCTCGCGATGATCGAGTATTGCGGCGAGGTCGACGTATGCATCAGGTAGGCCTCGTTGAAGAGATGCTTGTCCAGCTTGACGCTTTGCGAATCCTGCACGAGCACCTGCGAGGCCTGCGAGATGCCAGCCAGCAGCTTGTGCGTGGATTGCGTCGCGTAGACCATGGCTTMCTTCGGGCGCGGACGGTTCTTGCCCATCGCGTGGAACTGCCCGTAGAAATCGTGAAAGGCCGCATGCGGCAGCCAGGCCTCATCGAAGTGCAGCGTCGGGATGTAGCCGTCGAGCTTCTTCTTGATGGTTTCGGTGTTGTAGAGCACGCCGTCATAGGTGCTCTGCGTCAGCGTGACGATGGAGGGTTTGACCGTGGCAGCGTCGATGTGCGCCAGCAGCGGGTTGGCGGCGATCTTGGCGCGGATGGTCTCCGGACTGAACTCGCTCTCGGGAATGGGCCCGATGATGCCGTAGTGGTTGCGCGTCGGCGTCAGGAAGACGGGGATGGCGCCACACATGATGATGGCGTGCAGATTGCTCTTGTGGCAGTTGCGGTCGATGACGACGACGTCGCCGGGCGCCACCGTGTGGTGCCAGACCATCTTGTTGGACGTGGAC
>NZ_JBFUMO010000462.1:0-4703 GCF_054049355.1 Roseateles sp. P5_E11
GTTCACGCCAGGCCGGGTGCGCGCGGGCGACTACACCTTCAATGTCGGAACGGCGGGTAGCTGCACGCTCGTGCTGCAGACCGTCTGGCCGGCATTGATGCTGGCCGATGAACCCAGCCAGTTGAAGCTCGGGGGCGGAACCCACAACCCCATGGCGCCGCCGTTCCATTTCCTGGAGCGCAGCTACGCGCCGCTGCTGCGCAAGCTCGGCGCGGAGGTCGAACTCGAACTGCGTCGCTTGGGCTTCTACCCGGCCGGCGGAGGCGAGATCGAAGTCAAGATCTGGCCCGCCGGCGACCGGCTGCAGGCTTTCGATTTGAATGAACGCGGCGCCAGGCTTGAGAGCTACGCCGAATGCTTTGCCCCGGCGCTGCCGCGCTCGGTGGCTCGGCGTGAGCTGCAGCAACTGGGCGCGGACCTCGGCTGGAGTGACGATCAGCTGCGCGAGGCAGCCAGCCGCCAGAACGAAGGGCCGGGCAACGCGCTTCTGGCGACGCTGGTTTACGAGAACGTCTGCGAGGTCGTCACCGGGTTTGGCGAGAAGGGCGTCAGCTCCGAGCAGGTCGCGCGCGATGTCGTGCGCGAGGTGCGGGCATACCAAGTCAGCGAAGCCGTGCTCGGGCCTCATCTGGCCGACCAGTGGGCACTACCACTAGCGCTTGCCGTGTGGCGGCGTGGGGGCGAGGCGTCGTACACCTGTACGGAGCTGACGCCTCATGCAACAACGAACTTCGACGTGATCGAGCGGTTTTTGCCGGTGAAGTTCTCAACCGCGGCAATCGCTGGCGGCTTCTCAGTCAAGGTGCAGGTTGCTGACCCATCAGTCGGGCAATCCCTGTTGTAGGAGCTATTGCGACTGAGATATTGTTTTCGAGCGGCTATGGGGGTCCTTCCTTCTAAAACATCTGAACCTAGGGCCCCCGCTTTCCGCTCATCGCCTGCCTCTGGCAGGCGATCTTGTTTCCAGGGAGGAGACGATGAACGAGATCTACCTGCGCCGTCGATCGCGGCTGCATGTGCACCCGGGAACGGGCGGCGTCACGCCACAGCAGATGGCGACGATGCTCAAGGAGCTTGAGCCGCTGGGCTTCGTGCTGGCCGATGAAGTGGTTTCGCGCCTGTCCACACTGACACCCGAGGAAGTAGCGCGACTTCTGCGCGAGGCGACGCAGGAGATGCGCAAGCTCGTGGGCGCGCACCGCCAGCACGTGCCATTGCATCCCGGCTTTCCGACGCAGGTGATGGCGCTGACGGAGGCGCAGCTGTACCTCGACGCGGTGAGTCACTACGTGAGCCTGCGCCGGTTGCCGGCCACGGACGAGCAGCGCCCGCCGCTGCTGCACAACCGCTCCCCGCGCGTTGTGGAACTGGGATCAGTGGAGGACTTTGAGTCCATCTGCACGCGGCTTGCGGGATCGGCTGCATCTCTGTCTGTACAGGAGCAGGCCGACCTGACCTGGTTCGTGCGTCAGTACCGAGCCGATGTGTTTCGCCTGCTGCCAGCGAAGTTTCCGTTCAAGGAGAACCTGGCCTTGCTGGGCGCCCAACTGGTGTTGCATGTGGGGGAGGACGAGCGCACGCAGCGCTTCGTCGAAACGCATTTCCGCACTGCGACCGACGTGCTGCGCCTGGCCGCGGGCTTGTCCGGCGGCGATGTGTCGCTGGCTGCGCCTTCGCGCTTCGCCCGCTTCCCGCGCCGTCAACGTCGGCTGCTGCTCGCCCTGCTAGAGGGCTGCGGCGGCCTGACGGAAGACATGCGTCGCCGCGTGGAGCAATTCAAGCGCCTGGGCGAGCGACTGCATCCGGGAGAGCACGCCGAGCGCTACCCGAAGACGGCTGCAGCATTTACGGTGATCCGCGACGGCTTGCCCTTCACGAGCTTCAACAGCCGCGTGGAGCTAGCCTTGATCACAGGCGACGTTGCCGGTGCGGCGCAAGCGTTGGAGGCGCGCCCGGGTGAATACGCTCGCCGGCTGGACGTACTGCTACGCAAGAGCGGCGAGCCCAAGGCGCTGCTGAAACGCTTTGCCGAGTTGGCGCCGCGCGTGTCGACTGCCGTGCTGCTGCAGGTGCTCGCGCATTTCAAGGTGCGCGCTGAAAAAGGGCGGCTGCGCGTGTTCTTTCCCAAGGGCGATGTTGCCAAGGTGTTCGCGCTGCGGGACCGCCGCGCAGCCATCGACGAGCGCATCGCGCAACAGGTGGTGCAGGGTTGCGAGGAGGCGCTGTTGGCGCGCTTCGCGCAGTTGCCGCCTTTGGGACGCTGCTACGTGGATCCGGCGTTGGCGAGCTACGTCGTGCCGTTGGCACAACGCGCAGCGTCCAAGACGCTGCGCACCTTTGCGCGTGGCAGTCGCATTCCCGTGCCCGACGGCGGCTTCATCCGGCTCTTCCTTTGGTGGATGAACGACCGGTCGCGGGTGGACATCGACCTCTCCGTGGTGCTGTACGGCGATGACTACCGCTACATGGACACGGTCGCGTTCTACAACCTGCGCAGCTGGGGTGCGCACCACAGCGGCGACATCGTCGATGCCCCGAAGGGCGCGGCCGAGTTCATTGATCTGGACCTGCAGATGCTGCGCGCCCGCGGCGTGCGGTTCGTGGTGATGTGCGTCAACAGCTACTCGGGCCAAGCCTACTGTGATCTCCCGGAGTGTTTCGCGRGCTGGATGTCCCGCATGAACCTGAACTCTGGCGAACCTTTCGAGGCTCGCACCGTGGTGGATCGTGTAGACCTGGCTTCCGACGCGCACATTAGCCTGCCGCTTGTGCTGGACCTGCAACGGCGCGAGGTGTTGTGGGCGGACATTGCATTGCAAGAGCATCCGCGCTTCGCCAACAGCGTGGCGAGCAATCTGGCCGGCGTGTCGTTGATGCTGCGCGCGCTCCATGAGATGGTGAAACCAGACATGCATACGCTGCTATCGCTACACGCGCGGGCACGCGGCACCGTGGTGGACAGCCACGAGAACGCCGACACCCGCTTCGGGACGACGCGTGGATGCACCGTCACGCCTTTGGATGGCGACCTGATCAGGTCGGAATATGTCCAATAGGTGCCCCTTGAACGGGGGGCCGTTTGGCAGCGAAAGCCGGCGCTTCACGATACGGGCCCGGCATCCTGGACAAGTAGCACGCGAGCTCTACTGATGCTGAATTCACGGCAGGACGCGTATGAGTTGCTACGTGGTCTCGGGGCGCCGCGGCGACTCGTCTTGCATCTGCAGCTGGTCGGCGAGGCCGCTGATCACCTGATTGACGGGTATCGATCTCTCGGTCTGGATTTCGATTCCCACTTGATTGAGCTGGGGGCAGCTGTGCACGATGCAGGAAAGATCCTGCATCCAGGGGAGCTGAAGGGGCCTGGCGCAATTCATGAGCGCGCGGGCCAAGACCTACTCCTGGCTCACGGCGTTGATCCAAGAGTTGCGCGATGCTGTGTGACTCATGCCAAGTGGCAGCTGTCGGGCGTCACTTTCGAGGAGCGCTCTGTCGCGCTTGCCGACAAGTTGTGGAAAGGCAAGCGAGACGAGGCTCTTGAGTTGGCGGTCATCGACGGGGTCGCGATGAGACTGCAAGTCGCGCGCTGGGACATATTTGAACGCCTCGACGCCATATTCGAAGCAATTGCCTCTGAAGCAGAGAGTCGGCTGGAGCGCAGCCGATGCTTTGATTAGCAAGCGGCACTAGCGTTGGGCATGGCGCTGGCTTGACGCCTCCTATAGACCGGGTGGCCAAACATTCGCAGTGTTGCGCGGCGATGATCGTGCTGTCATTGCACGGCAACTGCGATCGGCATTGATCGAGAACTGGTCAGTGGAATCCGGGAAATCTCGTTGCGGGTTCCGCGGGTGCCCACAACCAAATTCGGACGACAAAATGAAAAAGCCCCTCACCGCGAACGGGAGGGGCAAAGGCTGAAAGGTGTTGCTGCTGCGGTTAGGCGAGCCGCGAGCCTCGCGGCAGCTTAGCTGCCAGCCACTCGTGGACGTCCACGCGGATCTTGCGTCCCTTGAGCAGGAAGTCTTCGTGTCGACTTGGCACATACGGCATGAAGCACAGCGGCATGCGGGCTTCCTCAGGTGTCCGGTTGGCCTTCAAGGAATTGCACGAGCGGCAGGCCGCGATCGTGTTCATCCAGGTGAGGCGTCCACCCCGGGACTCAGGGACGATATGGTCGACCGTCAACTCACGTTCATCGAACAGCTCCGTGCAGTAGGCGCAGGTGTGGCGGTCGCGCCGAAGCAGCTTGACCTTGGAGAAGACGGGCACCAGATCAAACAGGTTGATCCGTGAGGCACCTCTCAGCGCGATGATGGGCGGCACTTCAACGATCGACTGCAGGCCAGTCAGCGAGTTGGTGCCACCTCTTAGCACCGCCAGAGGCGCCTCACCCACAGTCCAAACCACGGAATCGGTAGCCAGATGGCCCACAGCTTCCTCGACCGAGATCCATGCCTGCGGGAGGCCGGTGATGTCGAGTTGGAGAACTTCGTGCTGCATCGGGCGTTCCTCCTTTCTGATGGTCAGCGTTGGTGGCGCGATTTCGCGCGGGATTTGGTTCTGTCGAACCGGCTTTGGTCCCCGCCGCAGGGATCGAACCTGCACGCCTTACGGCACGAGCACCTCAAGCTCGCGCGTCTGCCTGATTCCGCCAGGCGGGGTGGGGAGATGAGACTTGGGGTGTGCGATCGGTTTCGAAC
>NZ_JBFUMO010000463.1:0-4698 GCF_054049355.1 Roseateles sp. P5_E11
GTGCAGACACTGATCAAGATCCGCGGCAACCAGGTCCTCGACGTGCTGCCGCAATCAGGCCCCAAGGAGAACTACAAGAACGTTCAGGCCGCCGTCAAGCGCATGCGCAGCACGGCCGGTGGTTCCGATGAGGTGCAGGTCTCCCTGCCCGTCATAATTTCCTGACACGACGGGCATGCAGWGCAACGCGGCGGCGCGCCAATGGGGCGCCGGCAGCCCAGCTAAAGAGGCTCAGTGGCGGTCTGCGCGCGCCGGCAGGGCGTCCATGCTGCCGGTATTCCCGGATGGAGTGGCGACAGCGTTTGCGTCGCCGGGCTCGAGGTCGCCGGCGCGCCGGTCACGCAGCACGGAGCGGGCCTCGTAGAGGCAGTCGGAACGCGACTGGATGGTGTTGCCGGACAGGCAATTGGCGCGTTCCTGTTGGTAGATTTCCGTTGCACTCTGCGTTTGCGCGGTGATGGGCAACACGATCGCGACCACGGCCGCTGCGGCAACAACCGTGCGGACCGGCGTCTGCCATGAAGTGAATCGGCGGATGCTCATGACGTACTCCTGGTGGATCAGGCACTGATCGGGCTTCGCCAGCCCGGCAGTGCCGGTACCGTTGCTGGCTGGGAAGCGGGGCAATCCAAGTGCCGGCTGCGTCTGGCGCCGGGCAGATCTGGTGCTTTCCGGTTACTCGCGATGACTTGTTGACGCCTTTTGCCGCGGAGCCGCCTGACGACGTTGTTGACGTTCCAGGTCGCGACCCGCACGGCGTTACCGCTTGCTGGCTTTCAAGTGAGCCTCAACAGCCGCGGCGTCGTTGCCAACTGCCTTCACGGCCGCCTTGAGCTCGTCCGGCGTCACGCCGAACTTCGTGGCCCAGTCGCGCACCTCGTAGTCCTCGCTGAGGCTGATGCGGCTGCGATCCTGGCCGCCGGTCTTGGTCTTGTCGTCTGACATGGAAGTCTCCTGGAATGCCCATGAAACCGCCATCGTGGTGCCGTTGGAGCGAGGCGCATGAAGGACAAGTCCCCGCCGTGCTGCAAGCGTCGGCCTACGCCATGCAGAGTCCGCAGATTAGGGATGCGGCGGCGGGATGAGCCGGCGTCCTACAAGCCAGCTTGGGTGGGGCGCCCAGGATGGCATTCGCTGCGACTGCCGGAGCGTGCCATGACCCAGAGTTTTGATCGGTCCCGGCTGGCCGAAATTGCCGAAGCGCCGCCGATGCCGCGAGTGGCTTTCCCGGGCCGCGAGGAGATCGCCGTCATGCGGCGAAGCCTGCGGCGGATACGGGAACTGTTGAAACGCAAAGGCCGTGAGTCACGAGCGTCCCGCCGCGAGCGGGAACCGGCCGCAGCGGCGCGCCGCCTGGTCTCGGTGGGCTGAACCTTCGCGTTACCGGCGTTCGGCGGGAAACGTCGGCGCTTTCGGTGTGGTGCGGTCCTTGGCCAAACGTTCCAGGGTGCCGGGCTCCAGGCGGTCCCATTGAACCGCGTCTTCACCGCGCCGCGGCTCGGCCGTCTGAGCCGGGTCGCCCGGTATCGAGGCCGGCGCAACCGGTTGGGTTCGCGCGGGTGCACCCGCGACGGCGCTCGTTGCGACCGCGCAGCCTGCGAGCAGGCCGAGGGCAGAACCTGGGAGATCGAACTTCATTGCGGGCTCCTTCGCTGGGTGCGGGACAGGACACCAAAGCCGGGGAATGCGCGCGCCCAGAACGCCAGCTCGAAGATACCGCCGAGGGCCAGCAGGGCGGTGGCGCCGCTATCCAGCCCAATGCCATAGCAGGCCAGGGCGGCCAGCAAGAGGGCGGCGGTCACGAGGCGGTGTTTCATGGCATCCCGATGCAACGCTTGAGATGGTCATGCTAACGCGATGCCGCCTGCATGGCCGTCATCCAGCGTGAGTTGGCTGCCCACGACCAAGCGGGTAGAGTCAGCGGCGATTGCGGGAATCCAAGGGGCTTGCATGTTCCGTGGACTCCCACTGATATCTGGCGCCAGGGAGGCGAACAGTTAGCCATGCAATATCTGCCCTCCAGCTACGCCCCGTGGGTGGTCGCTGCGTCGCTGCTGATCGCCAGCTTTGCGTCCTATGTTGCGCTTGATCTGGCCAAGCGGGTCCGCACCCGTGACCGCGGCGTCGCCGTGAATTGGTGGGTCGGCGGCTCGCTGGCGATGGGCACCGGCATCTGGTGCATGCACTTCGTGGGCATGCTTGCCTTCTCTCTGCCGATTCCGCTCGGCTATACCGTGGTGCTGACAGTGGCATCGTGGGTCGCCGGGGTCGCCGTGTCGGCCATCGCCCTGTTTGTCGCGAGCCAAGGCGAGCTCACCTGGCGCCGCCTGGCCGGTGGTGCCATCGCGATGGGGCTGGGCATCTGCGCGATGCACTACACCGGCATGGCGGCGCTCGACATGTCGCCCGGCATCGTCTGGAATTTGCTGTTGGTCGCGGCATCGGCGCTGATCGCGATCGCTGCGTCGGCGGCGGCGTTGTTGATCTTCTTCTGGCTGCGCAAGATGGGGGAGAGGCGCGGCATGGTCTTCCAGCCCCTGGCCGCGCTGGTGATGGGCATCGCCATTTGCGGCATGCACTACACGGGCATGGCGGCGGCTAGTTTTCCGGCCGGCACCGTCTGCCTGAGCGCTGACGCGTTGGCAGGCCCGCAGCTCGGGATGATGGTGTCGGTGTCATCCGTCGCGTTGCTGGCGATGACCTTGTTCACTTCGACCCTCGACGCCCGCATGCGCAGCTCGCTGAAGGTCGCGAACGTGAAGCTGGAAACGGCCAACGAGGAGCTGCGCCGGCGTGCCTTCCAGGATCCGCTCACCGGCCTGCCCAATCGCATGCTGTTCGAGGACCGCCTGACCCACGCGCTGCAGCGCCATGCGCGCAACGGCGAGCAGATCTCGGAGCGCAATGCCGGCAAGGTGGCCGTGCTGTTTGTCGACCTGGACGGCTTCAAGCCGGTCAACGACTCGCTCGGCCATGCCGCCGGCGATGCGGTGCTGAGGGAGGTTGCCGTGCGCCTGCGTTCAGCGGCCCGCGACGCCGACACGGTGGCGCGCATCGGTGGCGACGAGTTCGTTCTGCTGATGGAGGACGTCAGCAGCCTGGTGGACTGCGTCAGCCTCGCCCGCCGCCTGATCGAGGCACTGGCGGCACCTCTGGAGATCGGCGGCCGCCGGGTCGCCTTGTCTGGATCGGTTGGCATCGCCGCCTACCCTGATCACGGTGACGGCGACAAGCTGGTCATGCATGCGGACGCCGCGATGTACACCGCCAAACGCGCCGGGGGCAGCACCTATGCGCTGTACGAGGCGCATATGGACGAAGGTGCGCAGGAGCAGCTCAATCTGCTGAACGACCTTCGCCATGCCATCGAGCATGAGCAACTGCAGCTCTATTACCAACCCAAGATCGATGGCCAGCATGGCCAGATCCGCGGTGTCGAAGCCCTGCTGCGCTGGAATCATCCGGAGCGCGGCCTGCTGGCCCCGGGTCTGTTTATCCCTCTCGCAGAGCGCTTCGGCCTCATCAACGGCCTTGGCAGCTGGGTCATCGAAGAGGCCTGCCGGCAGATGCGCGCCTGGGCCGAGATCGGGCTGCACATGCGCGTGGCGATCAACCTGTCGGTGCATCAACTGCGCGAGGAAGACCTGGCGGCGCGGATCGAAGCGGCCCTTTCCAGGAACTTGGTCGAACCCTCCCAACTGCTTTGCGAAATCACCGAATCCGTCGCGATGGAGGATCTCAAAAGCACGCAGCGCGCGTTCGAGGAGTTAGCCCGGATCGGCGTGTTTCTCTCCATCGACGATTTCGGGACCGGCTATTCCAGCCTGAGCTATCTGCGCCAGCTGCCCGCCCGCCAGCTCAAGATCGATCGCAGCTTCGTTGCCGACGTCGAGACCAGCAGCGACGCCAAGGCCATCGTCAGCGCCGTCATCCAGTTGGCCCATGAGCTGGGGTTGCGCGTCGTCGCCGAAGGTGTGGAGACCAAGGGGCAACGCGACATCCTGCTGGCGCTGCACTGCGACGAACTGCAGGGCTATTTCCTGGCGCGGCCCATGGCGGCCGAGACGCTGCAGGCCTGGACCGAAGGGCAAAAGCCCGCCGGCACGGCTGATTTCTCACCCTCTGTATTGGGTGGTCATCTCATGATGGAGGCCAGGGCCTTGGGCGCGATGGGCTTGCAGGACAACACGGCGACGCCGTTCTGACGACAACCGGGCAGCGCGGCCTCAGGCGTCGAGCAGCGTGTTCAAGATCTCCAGGCAGGCCTGGGCGGTCCGGTTGTCGGCGTCCTGTTCCTCATGCCATGCAGAGACGGAGACGGCGACGATGTTGTACGCGCGCAGGGCGCCAAAGAAGTCGGCCATGTCCGCGGCACTGGGGCCGCGCTGGACGTGGTATTTGAGCGCAGGCATATGGGCCGGGTCGTCAATGATGTCGGTGTCCCAGTGCAGGTAGATGCGCTCCTGCGGTTGCAGGTGTGCCAGCACTTCGTCGAGCGGGCAGCGCAGGATCTGGGAGCCGAGCAGGGCTTCGCGCTCGCCGGGGTCGAGATCGCGGGCATCGGCGAGAACGATTTGCTGTTGTGGATAAGCCTGCACGCCGATGGTGGCCAGGCAGGCGCGTGCCGCCTGGCTGCGCGGGTCGAGATCTTGGTCGACCCGTCCGACGAACAGGGCCAGGGGCATGCCGCCGATGTAC
>NZ_JBFUMO010000464.1:0-4694 GCF_054049355.1 Roseateles sp. P5_E11
CGTCAGGCCGCGCCAGGCCCAGCCATAGATGCCGCCCACCGCCAGCACGGCGGCCGTGATGATGAAGGGGCTTGAGAACCAGTCCTTGGCATTGCCCTCTTCCAGCATCGCGGTCAGCGAACCCAGGCCGACGGCCATGAAGACGACGCCCCACCAGTCCACCTCACGCAGCAGCCGCAAGTTCATCGGCTCCTTGTCCAGGCCGATGCTGACGCCGAGCATCAGCAGGATGCCGGGTGCCCAGTTGATGTAGAAGATGCTGGGCCAGCCATACAGCTCGGTAAGGTAGCCGCCGACGGTGGGGCCCAGCGTGGGGGCCAGCGTGGCCGTCATGCCGAACAGGGCCAGGCCGATGGGGCGCTTATTCAGTGGCAGCTTGCGCGTGACCAGCGTCATCGCCATCGGGATCATGACGCCGCCGGTGAAGCCCTGGGCCGCGCGGAAGGCGATCATGCTTTCCAGGCTCCAGGCCATGCCGCACAGCGTGCTGAAGAGCAGGAACAGCGCGACATTGATGACCAGGTAGCGCCGCGTGGAAAACACCATCGACAGGAAGCCCGCCAGCGGGATGACGACGATCTCGGCGACGAGGTAGGCGCTGGAGATCCAGGAGCCCTCTTCCTGCGTGGCCGACAGCGCGCCGAGGATGTCCCGCAGCGAGGAGTTGGTGATGGCGATGTCCAGCACCGCCATGAAGGCACCCAGCAGGCTGGCCAGCACGGCCAGCCAGGTGCGGCCGCTGACCTTCTGGTCGGGCGGCGGGGGGAGGTAGTTTTCGTTGCCCATGTCAGGCTTACTCGGAAATTTCGACTTCCACCTGCACCGAGAGGCCCGGCACGATGCGTGTCGCGGCTTCACCCAGGCTCTTCAGGCTCTCGGGCTCGAAGACAACCTTGACCGGCAYGCGCTGSACGATCTTGGTGAAGTTGCCGGTSGCGTTGTCCGSCGGCAGCAGSGCGAAGCTGGCGCCCGAGGCCGGGGCAAAGCTGTCGACATGGGCTTCCAGTTCCTTGCCCGGGAAGGCGTCGACCTTCACGTGCACCTTCTGACCCGGCTTCATCTTCGCGAGCTGGGTTTCCTTGAAGTTGGCGGTGATCCAGACCTCGGGCTCGACGATGGCCGCCAACTGCTGGCCGGCCTGCACGCGCTGGCCGACCTCGACCGTGCGMTTGCCGACGCGGCCGTCGCTGGACGCGCGCAGCTCGACATAGCCAAGCTGGTTCTGAGCGTCCTTCAGCAAGGCCTGCGTCGCACTCTTTTGCGCGTTGGCCGACTGGCGCGCGCTCTCGGCGGCGGCGATGGCTTCCTTGGCGGCCGAGGCGCCGGCCTTGCGGGCGGTCAGGTCGGCGCGGGCCACGTCGCGGGCGGCAAGCGTGGCATCCAGTTCCTGCTTGCTCGTGGCGCGCAACTCGGCGCCGAACAGCGCCTGGCTGCGCTTGGCGTCCAGCTCGGTGCGGGCCAGCACGCTCTCGGCCTGGGCGACCTGCGAGTTCGTCACCGCGGCCTGGGCCTTGGACTGGGCGATCTGCGCAGCTGTCGTTGCGATGGCCGCGTCGGCCTGCGCGATCTGGGCCTTCAGGCGCTCGATCTGCACGGCGGCGTCGGACGGGTCCAGGCGCAGCAGCACATCGCCGGCCTTGACCACAGCGTTGTCCTGCATGCGCATCTCGGTGACTACACCGGCCACGCGCGTGGCGACCGGGTGCAGGCGGCCGGCGACAAAGGCGTTCTCGGTCTCGACGAGATGCTGTGCGCGCCACCACATGCGGCCACCCAGGCCGATGCCGCCGATCAGCAGGATCGCGCCGACGATGAGCAGGGGCACGGGCGGGCCGCTCTTGGCAGGCTTCGGGGCAACGGTGTTGTCTTGCGGTGCATTCATGACAGGGTTTCCTTGTTGTTGCTTGAGGTTGTTCTAGGGCTGAGGCGGCCCATGCCGCCAGACTGGAATCGCTGCAGCGCGGCCACAACCTGGCCTTCGTTGCTCATGACAAAGGGGCCGTGGCGCACGACGGGCTCGAAAAGCGGCCGGCCGCAGAAGCAGGCCAGGCGCAGCGCCTCAGCGGCCACGATGCGGGCGCCGCCACCGACGGGCAGGCTGAGGGCGCGGCCGGTGGTCAGTGGCAGCTCGCCGGTGTGGCCGCTGCCGTGGATGGGGATGGCAAAACCCTGCTCACCCTCTGGCAGCACGAAATCGAAGGCGGCGCCGGTGTCGATGTCGACCAGCACCAGCGAGGTCGACCAGGGCAGATCGAGCGCGGTGTCGGCACCGAAGACCTGCACCGCCCGCCAGCCTTCACCCACGCGGCGCGGCATCTGCTCGGGCGACAGCCGCATGACGGTCGGCGCGCGCAGCTTCTGCTCGGCGGGCAGGTTGACGAAGATCTGCAGGCCATGGGCTTCGCGGCCCGCCTCGATGGGAAATTCGTCATGCATGACGCCCCGGCCGGCCAGCGTCCAGTGCAGGCCACCCGGCAGGATTTCATGCTCGCCGCCCAGCGAATCGCGGCTGACCATGCCGGTGGCCGAGTCATCGAAGAGATAGGTCACCGCCGAGAAGCCTGCATGCGGATGCGGCGCAAACRCCGGCTCGGTCATGCGGAAGTGGTCGACCATGATGAAGGGGTCGAGCAGCGCCAGCGGCTCGCGCCAACCCTCGGCCTGGAAGCCGGCGCCGATGCGGTGCCTTTGGGGCTGGAGAAGACGGGCGGTTGACATGATGGCCGCGACTGTAGAGAGTTCCATTTATGGCGAATAGCCACAAAACTCAAACTCACCGTTCCGGAAACGAAACGAAACCAAACGAGAAACAGCGAGATAAACGACGCCATGAAGATCGACGACCTCTTGCTGCTGGCCCAGGTTCACAAGGCGGGATCGCTGTCCGAGGCCTCCCGCCAGCTCGACCTGCCCAAGGCAACCTTGAGCCGGCGCCTCACGGCGTTGGAGACCTCGGTAGCCGCCCGCCTCTTTGTGCCCGGCGCCAGCCGGCTGACGTTGACGGAGCTGGGCGAGCAACTCGCCGAACGCGCCGCCCGCCACGAAGAGGACATCGCCGAGACGCGCGAATGGCTGGCCTCACGCGATGCCACGCCCACAGGGCGACTGCGCGTGTCCGTGCCGGCCGAGTTTGCGATGCTGGTGCTGGCGGAAAGCTTTGCTCGCTTCATACGCCGCTACCCCAAGGTGGAGCTGGAGGTGGACACGACGCCACGCCGTGTCGACCTTTTCAACGAGCCCTATGACGTGGCCGTGCGCATGGGCCCGGTGGACGAGCCCGACCTGGTGGCGCGCCAGTACATGCTGCTGGAGCGGGGCCTGTATGCCAGCCCGATCTATCTGCAGGCCAGGCCCGCACCTCAGACGCCTGCAGACCTGGCCGAGCATGACTTCGTCGTGCTGACCCAGGGCAAGGGCATGTACCGCACGCTGCAGAACGGCAAGCAGACGGCCGAGGTGCATCCGGTTGGCCCGCTGGAAGCGAACTCCATCGGCCTGGTGCTGTCACTGACGCGCGCCGGCGGCGGGCTCGGCAGCTTTCCCTTCGGCATGGTGGCGTCGGACATCGCAGCGGGCACGCTGGTGGCGGTGCTGCCCGAGTGGCGCTTCGAGCCCCTGCCCGTGACGCTGCTGACGGCCAGCCGCCGGCTGATGCCGGCCAAGACGCGCGCCTTCATCGACCACCTGTTCGAAACCGTGCCCGAATGGGCGCATGTGAAGGGCGTGCTGGGGCCGGACGCGACGCCGCGGCGCAAGCCCTGATCAGGCGCCGGCCGGCCGCGCCACCTCCACCGCCGGGGCGGCGTACTCGACCTGTTCGATGCGAGCGATGAAACGCGAGGCCGGCCTCGTGCTCAGTTCACCTGGGCAAAGAAGCTGCGGATGTCATCGATCAGCAACTGCGGCRCATCCGTTGCGGCGAAGTGGCCGCCCTCCGGCATCTCGGTCCACTGGCGGATGTTGCTGTGCGAACGCTCGGCAAAGGCCCGCACGGAGCGAAAGTCGTTCGGGAAGGAGGCGACCGCGGTGGGCGCCGCGTTGGGCAGCTCGCGGTAGCCGGCGCCGGTGCGGGCGTTCTCCAGATAGAACTCGGCCGCCTGGCCACCGGTGGCCGTGAACCAGTACAGCGACACATGCGTCAGGAAACGCTCGCGATCCATCGTGGTGGCGGCCTCGCCCTCGAAGCCGAAGAAGAGCTCGGCATTCCAGGCCAGCTGCGCGACCGGTGAATCGACCAGGCCGAAGCCSAGCGTCGCCGGCCGCTTGGACTGGATCTCGGCGTAGCCGTTGTACTTCTGGAAGCGCGCCAGGTTGCCCAGGCCGGCCTTCTCGAAAGGCGACAGCTTCTCCATCTCGCCCGGCGCGCCGCTCGGGAAGGCAAAGATCTGCTGCAGGTGCACGCCCACCAGCCCTTGCGGATTCAGGATGCCCAACTCGCGGGTCACCAGCGCGCCGGCGTCGCCGCCCTGCGCGCCGTAGCGCTCATAGCCGAGGCGCTTCATCAGCACATCCCACGCGGCGGCGGTGCGGGCGGCGTCCCAGCCGGGCCCCGCCAGCGGCGACGAGAACGCGAAGCCAGGCAGCGACGGGATGACGAGATGGAAGGCCTGCGCGGGGTCGAGGCCATGGGCGCGCGGGTCGCTCAGCGGGCCAATCAGGTCGAGGAACTCGGCCACCGTGCTGGGCCAGCCATG
>NZ_JBFUMO010000465.1:0-4681 GCF_054049355.1 Roseateles sp. P5_E11
CCATGTGGAGGCCATTTCGGGCCACTGGGGCCAGAAGTGAGCGGCACGGCGCAACGCGCCCGCCCGCTACAGCTGCTGGGCGTCGGCCTGGCGGTCGCGCTGGCCTACGCCTGGCTGTGCTCGGCGCTGAAGGTCGATGACGTCGACCGCTACTGGCACGAACTGGGTGCCAACAGCTTCTTCTGGGACCTGGGGCACCTGTGGATGCAGCCGCTGGCCATGCTGCTGTACCGCGCCAGCGGCGGCGTGCTCGGCGTGAACCACACGCTCGAGGCCATCAATGTCCTCTCGGTGGCCTGGGGCTGCGCGGTCTTTTTCGCGACGCTGCGGGAGGCCGGCCATTCGATGCTGAAGAGCGTCGCCGCCGTCGTCTTCGTCGCGGTCAGCTTCAATCTCCTGACCCTCGGCCCCACGGCGCACATCAAGCTGATGGTGTTCCCGCCGCTGGCGCTGGCCCTGCACCATGCGCTGCGCTGGGAACGCGCCGAGGCCGCCGGCCAGCCCGGCACGCGCGACATGATCGCAAGCGCGGCCTGGTCGGGCGTGGGCGTGAACCTGCTCGTCAGCGTACTGCCCCAGGCCCTGCTGCTGGCCCTCTTCATGCTGATCCGCGGTGCACGCCGCCGGGGCTTCATGGTGGCACTTCGCCAGACCCTGCCTTATGCGATCACACTGGCCGTCGTGGGCTTTGCGCTGCTGCTGGCCGCCTATGTGATGGCACGCCAGACCGGCACGACGCAGGCGCAGGACCTGCTGGGCTTCACGCTGGGTGGCCTGAAGGAGAAGCAGGCCTTGCAGAACTGGCTGGTCTCCTGGAAGGAGATGCCGGTCCGCTTCGCCTTCAGCCTCATCAACAACTTCGCCTTCCTGCCGTCCCTCGGTACGCTGGGCCGGGCCTATATGTGGGGCTGGCTGCCCGATGTGCATGCGGTGCTGCCATCGTTGCTGGGCCAGGCTTTGCTGGCGGCGCTGGTGGGGCTGCTGCTGGCAGCCATCGCCGTCGTGGGTGCCCGCCAGGCGCTGCGCAGCGCCGAGCCCGGCCTGCTGTCACCCTGGGCCTTTGTGCTGGGCGCGGCGGCCTTCTCGTACTACTACAACCTCAACGACCCGGAGCACTGGTTCCAGTTCACGATGCCGGTCGCGGTGCTGGCGCTGCAGTTGCGCCGGCGCTGGCTGGACGTGTGGCTGCTGGGCGTCGCGATGCCGGCGCTGCTGGTCGTCAACCTCATCGGCTACGGCATCCCCAAGGCGCGCTTCGCGCTGGCCGAGCGCCAGCAGGCGCTGCAGGCGGCGCTGGGGCCGCAGGGCTTGTACGTGGGTTTTGCCGCCTACCCGGGTGAGCCGGACAGCAGCCTCTTCGACACGCCGGGCGTCGAGCGCTTCAACATCGACCTTGTGCAGATGAACGACACCAAGGCCGATACGGCGGCGCTGCTGGCACGCCTGGATGCGCAGGTCGATGCCGCGCTGGCACGCGGCGGTCGCGTGCTGGTGTTCCGTGCGCTGGACGACCAGGACTGGCGCGGCCCGGTCATGCAGGTGGCGCTGGCCGGCTTGCCGCGCGCCAAGCTGCGCGAACACCTGGCGGCGCGCTATGCGATCAGCGGCCCGGTTGATGCCGGCGGCTTCCCCGCCTACGAACTGCGGCCGCGCGCCGCCGACGCGTACAAGGCCCCATAGGCGGCGATCATGCCGTCCAGGCTGAACTGCGCCCGTGCGCGGGCCAGCGACGCCTCGGCCAGACGCTGGCGCAGCGCCGCATCGTTGACGAGCCGGGCCAGCGCCGCGGCGAGCGCAGCGCTGTCCTGCACCGGCACGAGCAGGCCGTTCGCGTCGTTCTCCACCAGTTCGGGGTTGCCCCCCACGTCCGTCGCGACCGGCGCGCAGCCGCAGGCCATGGCCTCCAGCAGCGTATTGCTGATGCCTTCGGCCTGCGACGGCAGCGCAAAGATGTCGAAGTTCGGCAGCAGGGCCGCGACATCGCTGCGGTCGCCGGGCAGCCAGGCCTGATCGGCTGCGCTCCGTTCGGCCAGCCGCGTACGCGCCGCGTCGAACAGCGGGCCGCCGCCGAGCATCACCAGGCGCAAGCGCGGCCAGTCGGCCGGGCAAAGCTCGCGCAGGCTCAGGAAGGCGTTGACGAGGTTGAGCGGGTCCTTCACGGCCTGCATCCGTCCCACCGCGCCGATGACAAGATGCTCGCCGCGGCGATAGGGCCAGGCCTCGGGCGGGACGGCCGCGGGCATGAACCGCTGCGTATCCACGCCGTTGCAGATGCGCTGCACGCGCTCGGCCGCAAAGCCGACCGGGCCGGTCAGATAGGTTTCGATGGCCTTGGACAAGGCCACGAAGCGATGCACGCCAGAACCGTAGACACGGCGCAGGCGCTGGTTGGTGCGGCTGACGCCGCCGAGATCGTTGACGTCCCAGCCGTGCTCGCTGTGAACCCGCAGCGGCACACGGGCGGCCCAGGCCGGCAGCTGAAACTCCATCGCGCCGAGGTTGCGCGTGTGCACGACGGCGGGGCGCAGCTCGCGCAGCAGCCGGTAGACACGCGGATAGAGCCAGAAGCCCTGCCCTGGCGGCTTGTTCAATGCGATGAACTGCGTGCCGGGCGCTTTCACCCGCTCCTTGAACGCAGTGATCTCGGTCACCGCCACCACCGCGTGCCGGAACGCCGGCAGGTGGTTGATGACGTTGACGACGCCGTTCTCCAGCCCGCCGGTGTCGAAGCGGTGCAGTAGGTGCACGACCAGGGGTCGCAGGTCCGCTTGCACAGGTCAGCGCCGCCCGGCCGCCCGTAGGCGCTGACGCGCCCCCTCGGGGGGCAGCGTGCGAAGCACGCGTGGGGGCTCCATCCTTACAGGCGCCAGAGGCGGAAGCCCGCGTCCACCAGCGCCTTGGCGTCGAAGGCGGCCTTCACGTCGATGAAGGCGCCGCCCTTGACGAGCTTCTTGCCAATGTCCGCGGCGCTGAGGCCGGCGTACTCGCGGTGCGACACGGCGGCCACGATGGCATCGGCCTGCGGCAGGTCCTCGAAGGGCATCAGGCGCACACCGTACTCGTGCATGGCCTCCTCAGCCTCGGCTTGCGCATCGGTGACGAAGATCTCGACGCCGTAGGTCTTGAGCTCGTTGATGATGTCGATGACCTTGGAGTTGCGCAGGTCGCCGCAGTTCTCCTTGAAGGTCAGGCCCAGCACGTTGATGCGCGCGCCTTTCACCGGGCTGCCGCTGGCGATCATCTGCTTGATGGTCTGCTCGGCGATGAACTTGCCCATGCCGTCGTTGATGCGACGGCCAGCCAGGATGACCTGCGGGTGGTAGCCCAGCATGTCGGCCTTGTGCGTCAGGTAGTAGGGGTCCACGCCGATGCAGTGGCCGCCGACCAGTCCCGGCTTGAACTTCAGGAAGTTCCACTTCGTGCCGGCCGCCTCCAGCACCTCGGAGGTGTCGATGCCGAGCTTGTCGAAGATGATGGACAACTCGTTCATCAGCGCGATGTTGAGGTCGCGCTGCGTGTTCTCGATGACCTTGGCGGCCTCGGCGGCCTTGATGCTGGACGCGCGGTGCACGCCGGGCTCGACGATCATCTCGTAGACCTTGGCGACCGTGTCGAGGGTCTCGGGTGTGTCGCCGGACACGATCTTCAGGATCTTGGTGAGCGTGTGCTCCTTGTCGCCCGGGTTGATGCGCTCGGGGCTGTAGCCGACGAAGAAGTCCTGCTTCCATTTCAGGCCCGATTCGCGCTCCAGCACGGGGATGCAGACCTCCTCGGTGGCGCCGGGGTAGACCGTGCTCTCGTAGACGACGATGGCGCCCTTCTTCATGTGGCGGCCGACGCTGGTGGAGGAGCCGATCAGCGGGCGGAAATCGGGGATGTGGGCCTCGTCAACCGGCGTGGGCACGGCGACGATGATGACGTCGGCCTCGGCCAGCATCTTTGGATCGTCGGTGTAGACGGCGTGCTTGGCCGCCTGGACTTCCTCGTCCGTCAGCTCGCGGCTCGGGTCGGTGCCGCGTTGGCAGGCTTCCACCTTGTTCTTGGCGATATCGAAGCCGATGGTGCGCACCTGCTTGCCGAACTCCACCACCAGGGGCAGGCCCACGTAGCCCAGGCCGATGACTGCGAGCGTATTCATGGATCGTTTCTCGTTGCTGTGATTTTTGAAGGCGCGTGATTGTCACTGCTGGCGCGCGGCGTCGCGGTCGCGCACCCCGCGCAAAGCGGTGTCCAGACTGCCCCAGTGCGCGTGCAGGAATTCGCGCAGCAGGGCGTCATCAGCGCCGGCGACGGTCTTGTCGGCATAGACCAGGATGACCGCCGCATCGTCGCCATGGCCCAGCAGACTCTGCCAGGCGCCATAAAGCTTGGCCTGCCAGTCGCTGGTGAAGGGCCGGCCGTTGATCCAGTAGATCTGCCAGACGCGCAGCCGCGGCGCCATGTTGCCGCCGCCGCTGACCTGGTTCAGGGCCTGGCCGCGCAGCTCCCCGGTGCGCCAGGTCAGGCCGTCCAGCTGTGCCTGGCCGGCGCCCGTGCGCGACCATTCCTTGTCGTCCTCGTCATTGACGAGGTCGTTGACTGAGGTGACGAGCTGGCGACCATAACGCTGGTCGCGGTAATAGCCGACATAGACCCCCACCGGCGCGTCGCCGGTGGCGGGCGCGAACCGGCCACGCAGGAC
>NZ_JBFUMO010000466.1:0-4660 GCF_054049355.1 Roseateles sp. P5_E11
AACGTGCCCTTGCTCAAGAACCGTTGCAGCTGTGGGGCGAGACCATTGAAACGTTCGATCGCTGACATGCTTTGCTGGCGCAGCAGGCCGACGAAATCGGCCAGGACCTGCGGCTTGAGGCGGTCGCCGCTGATGACCRCAGAAGGATCCTCGGCCGGGGCCGGCGCTGTCACGAGCAACGGCGCCACACATTCCCCCAGCCGTTGCAGCTTGATGGCAAGTCGCGTCGCGAGATCGCCGAATCTCTCGACGTTTCCTGCGGCACAAGCCGTCTCCGCCTCGCCCGCCAGTTGATGGATCTCCCTGGCTCCGAGGGTGCCCGCGCTGCCCCTCAGCTTGTGCATGCGGCTGGCATGAATGGCGAGGTCGATCGGGGCTTGCGCTGCGATCGGAATTGAGATGTCCGGGAACTCATCGAGCAGCCGCTTGAGCATCAATTTGAACAAGCCGAAGTCATTGCTCAGGCGTTCGCGCACGTCCAACCCGTCGATCCCCTCGATCTCCGGCCACGGCTGCGGCAGCGAATCCGGCGCCGACGTGTCGGGCGAGTCAGCAACCGGTTGCACGGGTCGGCCGTTCACAGGCGCAACGCGGCGCAGGATGCTGGCCACCAGGGACCGCGGGTCGAACGGTTTGACAAGATAGTCGTCCATTCCGGCCGCCGTGGCGCGTTGTCGCTCGCTGCTCAGCGCACCGGCAGTCAGGGCGATGATCGGCAAGTCCGCCAGATGCAGTTCCAGGCGGATTCGCCGGGTGGCGTCGTGGCCGTCGAGTACCGGCATCTGCACATCCATCAGCACCACGTCGATGGCGTGGGGCTGGGCTTCAAGAAGGTCGAAGGCCTCCTGTCCATTGTTTGCGAGCAAGACCTTCGCGCCCTCGAGTTCGAGGATGCGCTTCGTCACATCCAGGTTGATGTCGCTGTCGTCAACGACCAGCACTCGGATGTCCAGCAGCGCGCGTTCACCGGCTGCTGCGGGAGGTGCTTCCAACCGCGCCACCGCATCCGGCGAGGCGAGCGCAAAGTCCAGCACGACGCTGAACACGCTGCCGACGCCGGGCGTGCTCTCCAGACTCACGTGCCCGCCCATCAGGTTCGCCAATCGCTTGACGATCGACAACCCCAGCCCGGTGCCACCGAAGCGCCGTGTGATCGACGCATCCGCCTGGGCAAACGGCGCGAACAACTGCGTCTGAACTTCGGGCGCGATGCCGATGCCGGTGTCTTGCACGGCAAACGACAGCGTCGCATGCTGGGCCGTGGCGGCAAGCATCCGCACGTGCAGCTCGACACTGCCTTGCTCGGTGAACTTGATCGCGTTGGACAGCAGGTTGGTCAGGATCTGGCTCAGGCGCGTCGCATCGCCCTCCAGCACCACCGGCAGCTCGTCCTCGACGACGATCTCGAAGGCGACGCCCTTGGCCTCGGCCTGCACCGCCATCACGTCGCTCAGCTCCTTCAGCAAACTGCGCAGGCTGAATGCGGTGTTCTCGACGATCAACTCGCCGGCTTCGATCTTTGACAGATCGAGCACGTTGTTCAGCACCACGAGCAGCGACTTGCTCGCGAGCTTGACCTTCGCCAGAAAGGCCACCTGCTCCTCGTCCAGCGAGGTCTCCCCGAGCAAATAGGTCAGGCCGATGACCGCGTTCATTGGGGTGCGGATCTCATGGCTCATGTTGGCGAGAAACTCGCTCTTGGCACGATTGGCCTGTTCGGCCTTTTGCGTTGCGTGACGCAGCGATTCCTCGTACTGCTTGCGCTCCGTGATGTCGCGCGCCGCCGCGAAGACGCCTTGCAGCTGCCGGTCGCGGTCATGAAAGGTGGTGGCGTTGTACGACACCACGGTGAGCTTGCCGTCCCTGGCGCGGACGGTCAGTTCGTAGTTGGTGACCTTGCCCTCGGCCAGCACGCGCTTGATGCCTGCTTCCGCCCGGTGTGGCGCGGTGAAGTAGTTCTTGAACGGCGCGCCGATCAGCTCGTCGCGCGTGCAGCCGGTCAGGGCCTCCGTCTGCTTGTTGACGTCGGTGATGATGCCGCGCGGGTCGGTTGTCATCAGCGCGTCGATGTTGGATTCGATCAGCGAGCGCGTGTAGAAGTGCTGGTCGCGTAAGCGCTGGTCGAGCTTCTGGCGCTCCTCTTCGACCTGCTGGCGGGCGGTGTTGTCGGTGCCGATCAAGAGGTAGCCAATGATGGCGTCTTGCGCGTCGCGCAGCGCCGTCACCGACACCACCGCTCCGAAGCGGCTGCCGTCCTTGCGGATATAGGTCAGCTCGTAGATGTCCTCGATGCCGCGCGAGGCCTTGAACACCAGCGCCTCGAAGCCGGGGGCGATCGGGGTCTCGAGTTCGACGCTCAGCGCCTTGGCCCGCTCAATCAATTCCGGCGGGTCGGAGATGTCTGCCGGCGTGATCTTGTTCACCACGTCAGCGGCCGTGTAGCCCAGCATGCGCTCGGCGCCGACGTTGAAGATCTGGATCACTCCCTTCGCGTCGGTGGCGATGCTTGAGAAGTTGGCACTGTTGAAGATCGCGTTCTGCAAGGCGCCGGCCTTCAGCAGCGCTTCTTCGGCGCGCTTGCGCGCGGTGTTGTCGGTGCCGATCAGCAGGTAGCCAATGATGGCGTTCTGGGCGTCGCGCAGCGCGGTGACYGACACGACGGCCGGCAAGCGGCTGCCGTCCTTGCGGATGTAGGTCAGCTCGTAGATGTCCTCGATGCCGCGCGAGGCCTTGAATACCAGCGCCTCGAAACCCGGCGCAATGGTGGTCTCGAGTTCGACGCTGAGTGCCATGGCGCGCGCGATCACTTCCTGTGGGTCGGAGATGTCGGCCGGTGTGATCTTGTTCATCACGTCGGCGGCCGCGTAACCCAACATGCGTTCGGCGCCGACGTTGAAGATCTGGATCACACCTTTCGCGTCGGTGGCGATGCTGGAAAAATTGGCGCTGTTGAAGATCGCGGATTGCAGGGCGCCGGCCTTGAGCAGCGCCTCTTCCGCCTGCTTGCGGGCCGTGTTGTCGGTGCCGATCAGCAGGTAGCCGATGATTCGATCTTCGACATCGCGCAACGCCGTGACTGACACGACCGCCGGGAAGCGGCTGCCGTCCTTGCGGATGTAGGTCAGCTCGTACATGTCCTCGATGCCGCGCGAGGCCTTGAACACGAGGGCTTCGAAGCCCGGCGCGATCGAGGTGTCGAGTTCGACGCTGAGCGCTTCGGCGCGCGCGACCAATTCCTGCGGGTCGGAGATGTCGGCCGGCGTGATCTTGTTCATCACGTCGTTGGCCGAATAGCCCAGCATGCGCTCGGCGCCGACGTTGAAGATCTGGATCACGCCCTTCGCGTCGGTCGCGATGCTTGAGAAGTTGGCGCTGTTGAAGATTGCACTCTGCAGTGCGCCCGTCTTGAGCAATGCCTCCTGGCGCCGGACCTCGTTGAGGTACTCCACGGTGCCGTCGACGGGATTGGGAAGGGTGGGGGTATCGCCGGCGATTCTGGGCATGGGCAACCTTGTTGAGAGCGTGATCAATCAGCCGGACGGGAATGCGGTGCCGAGGAGTGCGCCGTGCTTCAGTTGCTCGGAGTCGTGACCGGCCGGAGGGCGGCGTGCCTCGCGCACCCCCTGCGGCGCATCCACGTCACAGATGTCCAGCAGCATGGCCCGGGCCCGGCCGGCGCGCTTGGCGCAATACATGGCCTTGTCGGCAGCGCGCACCAGGTCAAGCGGGGAGTGGCCCCTGCCAAGACCAGCGGCGCGAGAGTCGGCCGAGGGCTCTGCCCAGCACTCGCTCGCGTTGTCGTAGCAGGCGACGCCCACGCTGACGGTGACGTGGCATGCGGCCGACGAGGCGTCGTGACGGATGGTCAGCGCTTCGACGGCATTCAGCATGCTGTGGGCCACGTGCTCGGCGCCCAGACGCGATGTCTGCGGCAGCAGCACGACGAATTCCTCCCCGCCGTAGCGCGCAACCAGATCCGCCGGGCGCACGCTGGTGCTCGCCAGGGTCTGCGCGACGGCCCGCAGGCACACATCGCCCGCCGGATGACCATAGTGATCGTTGAATGACTTGAAGTGGTCGACATCGATCATCAGCACGGCCAGCGGGTCACCGGCCCGCCGGGCGCGGCGCCATTCATGCGCCAGCGCGTCGTCGAAACCCCGCCGATTGGTGACACCGGTCAGCACGTCGATCGTCGCGATCCGGCGCAACTCGTCGGCGATGTGCTTGACACGCAGCTGGGTCTTGACCCGCGCCACGACCAACGGTGCGCTCACGGGCTTGGCGATGAAGTCGGCCGCGCCAAGCTCGAACCCAGACAGTTCGAATTCGGGCTCGCTGTGGCTGGTCACGAAAATCACCGGCACGTCCTCGAGTCCCGGGTCTGCCTTGAGCGCTTCGAGAATCTCGAACCCGCTCATGCCGGGCATTTCTGCATCGAGCAGTACCAGATCGGGCGCCGACTCTCTCGCAAGTCGCAGCGCATCCTCCCCGCTGGTCGCGAAGCGCAAGTTGCCCACGTCCGCCAGCATATGACTCAGCAGACGAATTGCGGATGGGTCGTCGTCGACCAGCAGGATGTTGTCGCTCATGGACCGTCGTTGACGTCGTGCGAAACGGCGTCACCCGCTCGAAGAGCGGCGTTTGATGATGCGTGGTT
>NZ_JBFUMO010000467.1:0-4643 GCF_054049355.1 Roseateles sp. P5_E11
CTGCGGCGCCTCTTCCAGCGCGGCTTCGACGGCCAGCTCCCAGGCATCGGGCAGCTTCTCGCCCTTGGCCGAGAAGAACTTGATGCCGTTGTCGGCAAACGGGTTGTGCGAGGCGCTGATGACGACGCCGAGATCCAGGCGCAGCGCGCGCGTCAGGTAGGCCACACCCGGGGTCGGCAGCGGGCCGGTCAGCAGCACATTCACGCCGGCCGAAGCGAAACCGGCCTCCAGTGCGGACTCGATCATGTAGCCCGAGATGCGCGTGTCCTTGCCGATCAGCACCGTGGGCCGCTCGTCCGTCTTGCGCAGCACGCGACCGACGGCATGGCCCAGGCGCAGCATGAAGTCCGGCGTGATCGGGTCCTGGCCCACCGTGCCCCGAATGCCGTCGGTTCCAAAATACTTGCGGGCCATCGAGCTCTTCCTTCTTATTTCGTGGCAGGGATTGTCGCCGCATCGACCGCGGCCCAGACCTTGAGCGCGTCCACGGTGGCGGCGACATCGTGCACACGAATCACGTTCGCGCCTGCGCTGACGGCCCGCAGCGCGGCGGCCAGGCTGGCCGGCAGGCGCTGGTCCACCGGCCGACCGGTGATGTCGCCCAGTGTGCGCTTGCGCGACCAGCCCACCAGCAGCGGATAGCCCAGCCCGGCCAGGCGTTGCTGCCCGGCCAGCAGCTGGAGGTTGTGCTCGGCGCTCTTGGCAAAGCCATAACCCGGATCCAGCGCGACGGCATCAGCCGGGATGCCCGAATCTCGCGCAGCTTGCGCGCGTTGGGCGAGAAAGGCGCCGACCTCGGCCACCACATCGCCGTAGACCGCCAGCTCCATCATCGACGCCGGCTCGCCGCGCATGTGCATCAGGCAGACACCCGCACCGCTGCCGGCCACAGCCGCCAGCGCGCCGGGCAGTTGCAGGGCCTGCACGTCGTTGACGATGTCCGCACCGGCATCCAGCGCGCGGCGCATCACGTCTGGCTTGTAGGTGTCGACCGAAACGGGAACGCCTAACGTGACCGCCGCGGCCAGCACCTTGTCGATACGCGCCCATTCGCTGCCGGCATCGACGCGCGGCGCGCCGGGGCGGGTGGACTCGCCACCGATGTCCAAGATGTCGGCGCCTTCTGCCACCAGGCGCTCGCAGTGCGCGATGGCGGTCCGGGTGTCGTCATGCCGGCCACCGTCGGAAAAGGAATCCGGCGTCACGTTGACGATGCCCATCACGCGCGGGTGGCTCAAATCAAGGCGGAAGCGGCGGGTCTGCCAATGCATGGGCGGCTCGGAATGGAAAACGGGCCCGGTGGAAGCCGGGCCCGTCGTTGGGGTGGGGATCAGGCCGCGGCGGGGGCGCCGTCGGTGCTGACCGGCGGCGTGCCACCACCGGTCGGGCCGCTCGGGGTCGGCTTGTCGTCAGGCGCGCGTGGGGGGCGGCCGGCCATGATGTCCAGGATCTGGTCGCGGTCGATGGTTTCCCACTTCATCAGCGCCTCGGTCATGGTCTCGACCTTGTCGCGGTTGTCCTCGAGGATCTTCTGCGCGACGGCGTACTGCTGGTCGAGGATGCGGCGGATCTCGCCGTCGACCTTCTGCTGCGTGCTCTCGCTGATGTTGGCCGTCTTGGTCATGCTGCGGCCGAGGAAGACTTCGCCCTCGTTCTCGGCATAGACCATCGGGCCGAGCACCTCGCTCATGCCGTAGCGCGTCACCATGTCGCGGGCCATGCGGGTGGCGCGTTCGTAGTCGTTGGATGCACCGGTCGAGATGTCGTGGACGAACAGGTCCTMGGCAATGCGGCCGCCGAACATGATGCTGATGCTGTTGAGCATCTGCTTGAAGTACAGGCTGTGCTGGTCACGCTCAGGCAGCTGCCAGGTCACGCCCAAGGCGCGCCCGCGCGGCATGATGGTGACCTTGTGAACCGGGTCTGTGCCGGGCAGCAGCTCGGCGACGACGGCATGACCAGACTCGTGGTACGCCGTGGCGCGCTTCTCGTCCTCGGTCATGACCATGCTCTTGCGCTCGGGGCCCATGTAGAGCTTGTCCTTGGCGCGCTCGAAGTCGATCATTTCCACCAGGCGACCATTGCGGCGCGCGGCGAACAGGGCAGCCTCGTTGACGAGGTTGGCCAGGTCGGCACCGCTCATGCCAGGCGTGCCGCGGGCGAGGATGGACGCGTTGACGTCCTGGCCGATAGGCACCTTGCGCATGTGCACGTTCAGGATCTGCTCGCGGCCGCGGATGTCCGGCAGCGTGACATAGACCTGGCGGTCGAAGCGGCCGGGGCGCAGCAGCGCGGGGTCGAGGATGTCGGGTCGGTTGGTGGCGGCGATGACGATGACGCCGAGATTGGTCTCGAAGCCATCCATCTCGACCAGCATCTGGTTCAGCGTCTGCTCGCGCTCATCATTGCCACCGCCCAGGCCTGCGCCGCGATGGCGGCCGACGGCGTCGATTTCGTCGATGAAGATGATGCAGGGCGCGCTCTTCTTGGCCTGCTCGAACATGTCTCGCACGCGGGCCGCGCCAACGCCGACGAACATCTCGACGAAGTCGGAGCCCGAGATCGTGAAGAAGGGCACCTTGGCTTCACCGGCGATGGACTTGGCCAGCAGCGTCTTGCCGGTACCCGGAGGGCCGACAAGCAACACACCACGCGGGATACGGCCGCCGAGCTTCTGGAATTTCTGCGGATCCTTCAGGAAGTCGACCAGTTCCTTGACCTCTTCCTTGRCTTCATCGCAACCAGCGACGTCGGCGAAGGTGACGGTGTTGTTGGCCTCGTCCAGCATGCGGGCCTTGGATTTGCCGAAGCTGAATGCCCCGCCCTTGCCGCCACCCTGCATCTGGCGCATGAAGTAGACCCAGACACCGATCAGCAGCAGCATCGGCGTCCAGTTGATCAGCATGCTGACCAGGAAGCTCTGCTCTTCACGCGGCTTGATGTCGAACTTGACGCCGTTATTGCGCAGGTCGCCGACCAGGCCACGATCCTGGTAGGTGGCCAGCGTGCGCAGCTTGTTGCCTTCGGTGTCTTCGGCGTAGATGTCACCGGTGATGCCGTCGGGCAGCGTCGCGGATTTGATCCGGCGCGCCTGGACGAGATCCAGGAACTCGGAATAGGTCACCTGCTTACCGGGTGCCGTGGTGCCGCCGAACTGCTTGACGACCGTGAACAGCACCAGCGCGATCACGATCCAGACGGCGAACTTCGAAAACCATTGATTGTTCACTGCGACTCCTTGGCCCTGATGGCCCAGCGCGGGTTTCAGGACAGTGGGGGCGATTTTAGGGGCGGCAAGGGGCCTACCCCTGTAATCAGCGGTTTTTCAGTCCCATGCCCACCAAGAATGTCTCGGAAGAGCGGATGCGGGAGGCTTTGGGCTTCACGACCTTGAAGACCTTGAAATGTGTTTTGAAGAGGTTCACGAGCTCGTCGTAGCCGCTGCCATGGAAGACCTTGGCCACCAGCGCGCCCTCGGGCTTGAGGTGGCTGCTGGCGAAATCGACGGCCAGCTCGACCAGGCCGGAGATGCGGGCGGCATCGGTGGACGCAATACCCGACATATTGGGCGCCATGTCCGACACGACGACGTCCACCGGACGGCCGGCCAGAGCCGCCTCCAGCTCTGCCAGCACCGCGTCCTCCTGAAAATCGCCCTGGATGAACTGCACGCCTTCGATGGGCTCGAACTCCAGCACGTCCAGCGCAATGATGCTGCCGTTGAGCTGCCCCACCGCCGCCCCGCCCCGCCCCGCCTCCGTGGGCGCGAACCGGCGGCGCAGATACTGGCTCCAGGCACCGGGCGTGGCACCCAGGTCGACGACGATCTGGCCCGGGCGGATCAGCTTCAGTTCCTCGTCGATTTCCTTGAGCTTGTAGGCCGCGCGCGAGCGGTAGCCGTCCTTCTGCGCCTGCTGCACATAGGGATCCGAGACATGGTTGTTCAACCACGCCTTGTTGAGCTTCTTGCTTTTGGTTTGAGTTTTCATGCCTACGGGATAATACGGGGATGCCTCAAATCATCCTGACCCCTGCCCAGCGCAAGGACAAACGCTCCGACGCCCACCATCTCGACCCGGTCGTGATGATCGGCGGCGATGGCCTGACCCCCGCCGTCGTGAAGGAAGTGGACCTGGCGCTGAAGGCTCATGGCCTGATCAAGGTGCGGGTGCTGGGCGACGACCGCGCTGCGCGCGAAGCCATGTTCGCCCAGCTCTGCGACGAGCTGAACGCCGCGCCCATCCAGCACATCGGCAAGCTGCTGGTGCTGTGGCGGCCGATTCCGGAGAAGGCAGCCGCCGAGCGCACCGACGCCCGGCCCGGCCCGCGCGTGGTCAAGATCGTCAAATTCTCCAAGAGCGGCAATGGTCGGCCCCAGGTCACCAAACTCAAGGTGCTGGGCAACCAGCGCGTCGCCCAGGGTGGCGAACTCAAGCGCGCCAAGCGCCGCATGACCAGCGTCAAGAAGAACGTCGCGGACTGATCCAGGCCAGGGCCAGCACCGCCAGGCCCTTCACGCCGAAGAACGCGAGCGAAGCACCATGCAGCGCCGCGAAGGATGCGACCCCGGCGCCGGCCTTCGCGTCTGCCATCAGCGGTTGCAGGCCGTAGTAGCCGGCAATCGTGCAGAACAGGGCCACGAC
>NZ_JBFUMO010000468.1:0-4637 GCF_054049355.1 Roseateles sp. P5_E11
CAGCGCCAGCCACGCGGCCTCGTCAAAGGCGGTCGAGGTGCCATGGCCAAAAAACACGCCCGCCTGGTCAAGGCGGGCGGCTTGGGTTTCGATACAGGTGATCAGTTTCAAGAGCCGCGGACGTCCAATGTGATTTCTGTAAAGCTGGCGTCGTCGCCGGCCTTTTCTTCTTTGCGCGGCGCCGTGACCAGGCGTTGGCCCGGCGCTTCGTTCTGCAGCCGCCAGAGCAGGTTGGTCGGCGAGTCAGCGAACGCCAGGCCTTCCTCTCGGGTGATGGTGCCTTCGGTGATGAGCTTGGCGAAATGCTCTTCGTAGGTCTGCGAACCCTCGGCGATGGACTTTTCCATCGCCTCCTTCACGCCGGCGAAATCGCCCTGCTCGATGAGCTCGGACGTCAGCTTGGTGTTGAAAAGGATCTCGACGACGGGCACGCGCCCGCCCGTCGTGGCGCGCACGAGGCGCTGCGACACGATGGCCTTGAGGCCTGCCGCCAGGTCGTTCAGCAACGCCGGGCGGGACTCGGGCGTATAGAAGGACAGGATGCGGTTCAACGCGTGGTAGGTGTTGTTGCCGTGCAGCGTGGCGAGCACCAGGTGGCCCGACAGTGCATAGCTGATGGCCGCCGTCATGGTGTCGCGGTCGCGGATTTCGCCGATCAGGATGCAGTCGGGTGCTTGGCGCAGCGCGTTCTTCAGCGCGATCTGCAGCGACGCCGTGTCGCGGCCGATCTCGCGCTGGTTGACGACCGAGCGCTTGTTGCTGAACAGGTATTCGATCGGGTCCTCGATGGTGAGGATGTGCCCGGTCATCGTCTGGTTGCGCATCTCCAGCATGGAGGCGAGCGTGGTGCTCTTGCCAGTGCCGGTGGCGCCCACCATCAGGATGAGGCCGCGCTTTTCCTTGATCATCGTGCCCAGCACGCTTGGTAGCTGCAGGCTCTCCAGCGTCGGGATGTCGTGCGGGATGTGGCGGAACACACCGGCGATCGAGCCGCGCTGGCGAAAGCCCGACAACCGGAAGCTCCCCACGCCACGCACCGACACCGCCATGTTCAGCTCGCCGGTGTTGTCCAGTTCGGCCAGCGATGCCGGGTCGATGACCTCGGCGATGAGCTGGCGCGGCTGGGGCGGCGTCAGCAGTTGGTCCGACAGCTGCACGGTCTGGCCATTGATCCGGATCAGCACCGGCATGTTGGCTGACAGATAGCAGTCCGAAGCACCCTTGTCGGCCATCAGCCGCAGGATGCGTTCCATGTTGCCGGCGCCGGGGCTGCTCATGATCAGGCCCGCAGCAGTTCGTTGATGCTGGTCTTGGAGCGCGTTTGCGCGTCGACCCGCTTGACGATGATGGCCGCGTACAGCGAGTAGCGGCCGCCATCCTTGGGCAGGCTGCCCGAGATGACGACGGAGCCGGCCGGGATGCGGCCGTAGCTGACGGTGTCGGTCGCGCGGTCGTAGATCGGCGTGCTCTGGCCGATGTAGACGCCCATCGAGATCACCGAGTTCTCCTCGACGATGACGCCTTCGACGACCTCGGAGCGGGCACCGATGAAGCAGTTGTCCTCGATGATGGTCGGGTTGGCCTGCAGCGGCTCCAGCACGCCGCCGATGCCGACGCCGCCGCTCAGGTGCACGTTCTTGCCGATCTGCGCGCAGGAGCCGACGGTGGCCCAGGTATCGACCATGGCGCCTTCATCCACGTAGGCGCCGATGTTCACGTAGCTGGGCATCAGCACCACGTTCTTCRCCTGAAAGCTGCCACGGCGCGCGACGGCCGGCGGCACGACGCGCACGCCGGTGGCGCGCAGCTGCTCGTCGCTCCAGCCGGCGTACTTGGTGGGCACCTTGTCGAAGAAGGTCAGTTCCTTGTCGCCCATGATGCGGTTGTCGTTCAGCCGGAAGGACAGCAGGACCGCCTTCTTGACCCACTGATGCACCGTCCACTGGCCAACGCTCTCGCGCGTGGCCACGCGCAGCCGTCCGGCATCCAGCTCGGCGATGACATGCTCGACGGCCTGGCGCAGCTCGGGCGCGTTGGTGGGGTCCAGCGCCGCGCGGTTGTCCCAGGCGAGGTCGATCAGGCTTTGCAGTTCAGCGGTGTTCATGGGAAAGATTTCGTGAAGGAGACGATGCGGCGGGCGGCTTCGAGGCATTCGGCCTCGTCGGCCACGAGAGCCAGGCGGATGCGCCCGGCGCCAGGGTTGCTGCCATTGGCTTCGCGCGCCAGCAGGCTGCCCGGCAGGACGGCGAGATTGTATTGAGCGAGCAGCTCCTGGGCGAAGCGCACGTCGTTACCGCCTGGAACAGCCGCCCAGAGGTAGAAGCCGGCGTCGGGCAGGGCCACGTCCAGCACGTCAGCCAGCAGGGGCGTGACTTCGGCGAACTTGTGGCGGTAGCGGGCCCGGTTTTCGACCACATGGGCCTCGTCGCCCCAGGCCGCGATGCTGGCCGCCTGCACGATGGGGCTCATGGCGCTGCCGTGATAGGTGCGGTAGAGCAGGAACTTCTTCAGCAGGGCCGCGTCGCCGGCCACGAAACCCGAGCGCAGGCCCGGTACGTTGGAGCGCTTGGACAGGGACGTGAAGGCGATCAGGTTGCGGAAGTCGGGGCGGCCCAGCCTGGCAGCGGCCTCAAGGCCTCCCAGGGGCGCCTCGTCACGGAAATAGATCTCCGAATAGCACTCGTCCGACGCGATGACGAAGCCGTGGCGATCGCTCAATTCGAACAGGGCCTGCCATTCCGACAGCGGCATCACCGCGCCGCTCGGGTTGCCCGGCGAGCAGACATAGAGCAACTGGGTGCGCGCCCAGGTCGCGTCATCGATCTGGCGCCAGTCGACGGCGAAGTTGCGCGTCGGATCGGAATTGGCGTAGGCCACCTCGGCACCGGCCAGCAACGCGGCCCCTTCGTAGATTTGATAGAAGGGATTGGGGCAGACGACGGTGGCGCCGGGTCGGCTCGAGTCGACGACGGTCTGGGCGATGGCAAACAGCGCCTCGCGGGAGCCATTGACGGGCAGAACCTGCGTGGCCGGGTCCAGCGTCAAACCGTAGCGACGCTCGATCCAGCCAACGATGGCCTCGCGCAGGGCCGGCGTGCCGGCAGTGGCCGGGTAGCCCGCCAGGCTCTTCATCGAGTTGCTGATGGCCTCCGCGATGAGGGCCGGCGCGGCATGGCGCGGTTCGCCGATGCCCAGCGAGATGGGCGCGAGGTCGGGATTGGGCGTGATGCCGGCGGTCAGCTCGCGCAGGCGCTCGAAAGGATAGGGGTGCAGCCGGTCGAGCCGCGGATTGACGGGGAAACTCATGCAGGCATGATAGGGCGCAGCCCGTGATCTGCAGCCTGGGGAGGCATGTGATGAAACGCTGTTGGCTGATCTGCGCGCTGCTTGCCGCAAATGGCGCAGCCCTGGGCCAGGCGGCCTGCCAGAAGGTCGTCGTGACGGCGGACCCCGAGTACCCGCCCTATGCCTGGTATGACGGCCAGACGCTGCGGGGGGCCAGCGTAGACGTCGTCCTGGCGGTGCTGCAAGCGATCAAGTTGCCCTATGAACTGCGCTATGTCGGGCCGTTCGTGCGCGTGCTGCAGAACGCGCGCGTCGGCGAGGTGGACATCGTCACCGAACTCAAGCGCAATGCCGAGCGCGAGCAATACCTGGCCTTCGCCGACACGCCCATCTTCACCAACCCTTCGTCGGTGTTTGTGCGAGCCGGGCAAAACCTGAAGTTCACCAAACGCGAAGACCTGCGCGGGTTGCGCGGCGGCGTCACGCATGGCACGCGGTTCGGTGACGGGCTGGACGAGTACATCGAGGCCAATCTCAATGTCGAGGCAGGGCCGGGCATCAAGGAGAACTTCCTGAAGCTCGACGCCGGCCGCATCGACTACTTCATTTCGCCACATTACCCGGCGCTGTCCCATCTGATCACCAGCGGCAACGAGGGCAAGTACGTGGCGCTGAAGCCCCATGTGGCCGAGGCGCTGAACTATGTGGGCTGGTCACGCCGAAGCGCCTGCCTGGGGCGGCTGCAGGAGTTCGATGCCATGCTCAAGCGCTATCTGTCCACCTTGAACGCCGGCCGCATCGTCGATGACAACCAGGACGCTTGGCGGCGCAACCCCATCATGAAACGCTGATCAGCCCAGCATCCCCGACTCAAACCCATGGGCCGGCAGGTCCACGCGCTGCGCGGGCGTCCAGCCGGGCTTGCGGTGCTCGGCCACGACATTGGTGTAGATGCCGCCGCGCACATACCACTTGGCCGTGATGCGGATGAAACGCGGGTCGGTGACCTTGATGATGTCGTCGAGGATGGTGTTGGTGACCTTCTCGTGGAAGGCGCCCTCGTTGCGGTAGCTCCAGAAGTACATCTTCAGGCTCTTGAGCTCCACGCAGAGTTCGTCCGCAATCATGTCGATCGTGAAGTGGGCGAAATCGGGYTGGCCGGTCAGCGGGCAGTGGCAGGTGAACTCGGGCACCTGGAACTGGATGACGTAGTCGCGTTCCGGGTTCGGATTCGGAAAGACCAGGATGTCCTTGCTGGGCTTGGTGGGCGGGTTCTTGGGCACCTCGCGCATCTTGGGTTTCTTCTTGGCGGCGGGGGCGGAGGCGGACTTCTTGGTAGCCATGATGCAGGG
>NZ_JBFUMO010000469.1:0-4602 GCF_054049355.1 Roseateles sp. P5_E11
GACCATGGGCAGCAGCAGCAACGACTTCGACCTCTACGTCAAGAACAGCTCCGGCACGACGGTGGCCAGCAGCGAGAAGGCGGCGGGGCAGGTCGACAGCGCGAGCTACGCCAATGGCGGCTCGGGCTCGGTGACGCTGTATGTGCAGGTGCTGCGCTACAGCGGCACGGGCTCGTACACGCTGAAGCTGCAGTGGTAAGCGGTTTGGTTGGTTGAATGGGAACGGGGCTTCGGCCCCGTTTTTCTTTGTGGCATTTGCGGTTGTTCTCTTTGTTCGGTGCATTGCCGGGAGTCCGTCCCGGCGGCCGGGTAACTTTCTTCTTCGACACCCTCCTGGCGCGTCAGAGAAAAGTTACCCGCCATCGCGGGGCGGATTCCCGCGGCACTGCACACGGGTCATGAGGACCGCGGCAAGAGCGACCAAAAAAGAAAACGGGGCCGAAGCCCCGTCTCAGTTCAATCAACAACCCGACTCACCACACCGTCAGCGGATCACTCGCCACCATCGCACTCCCCGCCTTGCACGAGAACGCCTGCGCGAAGTAAGCCGAATTGCTCATCGGCGTCAGCACGCGGAACTTGGCCGGCGAGTGCGGGTCGGTTCGCACCTGGTTGATGAGGAACTCGGTGCGCACCTTGGATCGCCAGACCAGCGCGTTGCTGATGAAGAAGCGTTGTGCCGGCGTGTAGCCTTCGATCTTCCGGTCCGCGCCACCGCTGCGCTTGAGCGCGCGCTGCAGGCCTTCGTAGGCGATGGGCAGGCCCGACATGTCGGAGATGTTCTCGCCCAGCGTGAGCCGGCCGTYGATGTTGTAGCCGGGCAGCGGCGAGATTGCGGCGTAGCGGTCGGCCACCTTGTCGGCACGGGCCTTGTAGCCGGCGGCATCGGCCGGCGTCCACCAGTCGGTCAACGAGCCGATGGCGTCGAAGTTGCGGCCGCTGTCGTCGAAATGGTGGGTGATCTCGTGGCCGATGACCGTGCCGATGGCGCCGTAATTGGTCGCGTCGTCAGCCTTGGCGTCGAAAAACGGCGGCTGCAGGATGCCGGCCGGAAGGGTGATCTCGTTGAGGCCGCCCGCCTGCGCATTGACGATGTGCGGCGCCATGCGCCAGCGGCCGCGCTCCACCGGCGAATCCAGGTCCTTGACCTGCTGGCCACTGTGCCACAGCGAGACCCTGAGCCAGTTGCCGGCATAGTCGTTGGCGCCGAGCTGCAGGCCTTCGTATTGCGGCCACTTCTCGGGCGCGCCGATCTTGGCCTGCATGTTGGCCAGTTTTTCCAGCGCCTTGGCCTTGGTGCCAGGTGTCATCCATTCCAGCTTCTCGATGCGCTCCTTCATGCTGGCGCGCACGTCTTCCACGAGCAGCCCCGCGCGCTTTTGCGCCTCGGGCGAGAAGGCGCGTGTGACGAACACTTCGCCCAGCGCCAGGCCCATCGGCTCGCCGCCGGTGCGCCCGCCGATCTGCAAGATGACGTCCTCGCTGCGCGGCGGGGGGGCTTGCAAGCCGGTGATGGTCTTGCCGCGGTACTCGAACGAGGCCGTGGCGTAGGCCTTGGGCAGGCGGGGCGACAAAGTGTCCAGCACGCGTACCGCCAGGTAGCGGCGCCACAGGTCCAGCGGCGCATCGGCGGTCAGCTTGGCCACGCGTGTGGCGAATTCCGGCTGGCCCACGAGGAAGCGCTGCGGCGGCTTGGCGCCCGCGGTCAGCACGGCCAGGTAGGCGCTCCAGTCCAGCCCCGGTGCGGCGGCGGCCAGTTCCGCCGGGCTCATCGGGTTGTAGCTGGCGTTCGGATCGCGCAGCCTGGCGCGCTCGCGGGTGGCCTCGGCCAGTTGGGCCTCGAAGCCGATCAGCGCGTCCAGCTCGGCGTCACTGGCCGGGCGGCCGGCGGCGGCGAGCAGGGTCTGGGCGAAGCTGCGGTAGGCGGCGCTGACGGTGCGGGTGCGCTCGTCGCTGCGGAAGTAGTCGTCACGGTCCGGCAGGCCCAGGCCCGACTGCGAAAGCGCCAGCACGTTGCGGCGCGTGTCCTTGCGGTCGGCCTGCACGCTGAAGTTCAAAGGTGCGTGGATGCCGCTGCGGTTCAGCAGCGCCAGCAGGGTGGGCAGGTCTTCGCGGCGCTGCAGGCCGTCAATCCGGTTCAGCAGTGGCGTGATCGAACTGATGCCGCGCGCCTCGACGGCGGCCTCGTCCATGCCGCTTGAGAAATAGGCCGCAATGAGCTTCAGGCCCGGTGTGTTCTGCAGCGCCGGCTTGTCGGCCAATTCCTTCAGTGCCTTGTCCAGCACCGCGTCGTTGTTCTGGCGCAGCTGATCGAAGTTGCCAATGCGGCCACGGCTGGCAGGCACCTCGGTGGCGGCCTCCCAGTTGCCATTGACGAAGGCGTAGAAGTCGTCGCAGGGGCTGACGTCCTTGGACAGGCCGCTCAGGTCGAGGGCCTGGGCGGTGGCGGCCAGTCCGAGCAGGGCGGTGGCAGCGGCCAGGCAATGGCGGGCGAATCGGGGCATGGAGGTGACGAGCTGGAAGCCGTGAAACCGGGAGATTAGAGCGGCCACCGCCATCGCGGGCCGGAAGACACAAGGCATGATTACGGGTTTTCACCAAGTCACTTGCTCCTGGTCATGCCCGTTTTCCTGCGCCCGATGCTGGCCCTCGCTGCCTCACTTCTGCTGTCCTCAGCGGCCCTTGCCCAACCCGTGCAAGGGCAGGGCGCCACCTTTCCATCCAAGGTCTACGAGACCTGGGCGCGCGCCTTCGAGAAGGCCGGCGGCGGCGGCGTTGCTTACAAGGGCACGGGCTCGGGCGACGGCATCAAGCAGATCGGTGCCCGCAAGGTGGATTTCGGCGGCACCGACGCGCCGCTGCCGCCGTCCGAGCTGGCCAAGCAGAAGCTGGTGCAGATCCCGATGCTGATCGGTGGCGTCGTGCCGGTCGTCCATCTGCCGCTGGCCGCGCCGCTACAACTCGACGGCGAGGTGCTGGCCGAGATCTTCCAGGGCCGCATCAAGGTCTGGAACGATGCCCGCATCGCGGCGCTGAACCCGGGTGTCGGCCTGCCGGGCCTGGCGATCAAGCGCGTCGTGCGTGCCGAGAAATCGGGCACCACCGAGGGCTTCAGCCGCTATCTCGCGGGCGCTTCGGCCGCGTTCAAGACCGACGTCGGCATCGGCCAACTGCCCGCCTGGCCGAGCGACCCGCTGAAGGCCGAGGGCAATGACGGCATGGTGCAGACGCTGCGCGCCACGCCGGGTGCCATCGCCTATGTCTCCTACGACCGTGTGCTGCGCGACAAGCTGGCCGCCGTGAAGCTGCGCAACGCGGCCGGCCGCTTCGTGCTGCCGACCGAGCAGGGCTTTCGGGCCGCCGTCCTGGAGAGCGACATGCACCGCCAGGGCGACGACCTCGCCACGCTGCTGGACCGCCCGGGCAACGACGCCTGGCCGATCACCTTGACCAGCTTCGTGCTGGTGGATGCCGAACCCGCCACGGCCACCAGGACGCAGGGCGCGCTGAAGTTCCTCTACTGGTGCTTCATGCATGGCGACGACCTGACCCGCGGCACCGGCTTCGCGCCGCTGCCCATCGGCGTGCAATCTCGTCTGGCAGCGCGCTTTACCCAGGTGCGGCCCAAGGACGGGCAGCTGCCGGCCTACCAGAGCTTCTAAACTGCCCAGCCATGGCCGCCCCGACAGAACTCACCGTCCACCAGCACTCTCGCGTCCTGGAGATCGCCTTCGACGACGGCGCGCGTTTTCACATCCCCTTCGAGCTGATGCGCGTCTACAGCCCCTCGGCCGAGGTCATGGGCCATGGCCCGGGCCAGGAAGTGCTGCAGACGGGCAAGCGCGACGTGGGCATCACCGGCCTGGAGCCGGTCGGCCACTACGCCGTGCGGCCCGAGTTCTCGGACGGTCACGCCAGCGGCCTGTTCACTTGGGACTATCTCTACAAGCTGGGCAGCCAGCAGGACCCTCTCTGGCGCGACTACGAGGCCCGCCTTGCCGCCGCTGGCAAGAGCCGCGACGACGCCATGCCCGTCAAAGGTGGCGGCAGCTGCCATTCGCATTGAATCCCGGCACTGAATCCATGACTCAAACGCATTTCGGTTTCCAGCAGGTCGACGAGAACGAGAAGGCCACCAAGGTCCGCGGCGTCTTCGACTCGGTCGCTTCCAAGTACGACCTGATGAATGACCTCATGTCGGCCGGCATGCACCGGGCCTGGAAGGCCTACACCGTGCAGGTCGCCAACCTGAAGCCGGGCGAGCGAGCCCTGGACATTGCCGGCGGCACCGGTGACCTGTCGCGTGCCTTCGCCCGCAAGGTCGGCGAGACCGGCCTCGTCGTGCACACCGACATCAACGAGGCCATGCTGCGCCAGGGCCGCAACCGCTTGTTGGATGAGGGTCTGATCCTGCCCACCAGCCTGGCCGACGCCGAGAAGCTGCCCTTCAAGAGCGAGAGCTTCGACCTCGTCAGCGTCGCTTTCGGCCTGCGCAACATGACGCACAAGGAGCAGGCCCTGGCCGAGATGTGCCGCGTGCTCAAGCCGGGCGGCCACCTTCGTCGTCATCGACGAGGTCGACACCGACAACTGGGGCGTTGC
>NZ_JBFUMO010000470.1:0-4598 GCF_054049355.1 Roseateles sp. P5_E11
GCAACAAGATGACGAAGAAACCCAAGAAGGACACGGGCCCCGGCAAGGCGGCGGGCTCGGATCGCCCGGTGCCACCGATGACGGCCGTGCTGCCCAAGGGCAAGGAAGCCAAGCTCAAGAACAAGTAAGGCCGGCCGCTGGCCGACCAAGGACTACAAACCGCCGACGAAGTAGCGCTTCAGGCCGGCCAGCACCATCTCGACGGCGATGGCCGTCAACACCAGGCCCATCAGCTTCTCGATGGCCGAGACCACCGAGTCGCCCAGCAGCTTGCGGATGCGGTCCGCCAGCACGAGCACCAGGCCCGAGACCAGCAGGGCCGCGCTGAGCGCACCAATCCACTCGTAAATGCGGTCAGGCTGGCGGGACGCCAGCAGCAACACCGTGGCCATGGCCGATGGCCCAGCCAGCAGCGGCACGGCCAGCGGAAAGATCRGCGGCTCCTTGCCGGGCTCCAGGCCATAGGCCGATTCGCCCGAGCTGCCGAAGATCATGCGGATGGCGATGATCACCAGAATCACGCCGCCAGCCACCTCGAGCGAGCGCTCCGACAGGTGCATCACGCGCAGGAAGCCCTCGCCCAGGAACATGAAGGCAAACAGCACGCAGAAGGCGATGCCCACCTCGCGCAACGCCACCCGCGTGCGGCGCTCCTTGGGCACCGCACGCATGATGGGAATGAACACGGGCAGGCTGCCGAGCGGGTCGAGCACCAGCAGCAGCAGGATCAGGGCGGAGAGGAAGCTGTGGTCCATCCGCCCGGATTGTCAGCGAGCGACTCAGAAGCGGTAGTAGGCCCGCGCGTAGTAGGACGCGCCATTCAGGCCGAACTGCACGCTGTCGTAGTAGAAGCCGTTGTCGGTCTCGAACGGGTCCTGGCGCGACGGCTTCACGTTGAAGACGTTGTTGCCACCGATGCTGAGCTTCAGCGCCGGCGTGGCCTGCCAGGTGGCGCCCAGGTCCATCGAGGTCTTGGGCTTGTAGTTCAGCGTCATGCCTTCGGTGAAAGCGCCCTGCGTCTGCTTGCCGAAGTGGATGATCTTGGCCTCACCCGTCCAGGCGCCCTGGGCGTACTCGAAGCCCAGCGTGCCCTTGGCGCGCGGGCCGGCCTCCTCGATGAAGAGGCGCTCGCGCGTCGACAGCAGCACATCCTCGTACCCTTTCAGCGCTGCCGGTGCGTGGATGGCCGTCACCGTCGTGCGGCTGATGTTCAGCGCCAGGAAGGTGCTGAGTTGACCCGCGCCCAGCTTCATGCGGTTGGACGCCGTCAGGTCCAGGCCGCGGGTGCGCGTGTTGATGGAGTTGACGAAGAAGGCCGTCTGCTCGACACCCTGGCTGTTCAACAGCGGTGCCAGCGGCGGGTAGTTGCTGGCCGTGAAGCGGCCGGACAGCACGATGCGGTCTCGGATGTTGATCTGGTAGAGGTCTACAGTGAGCGCGGTGTCGGCGCTCGGCTTGACGGTGAGACCGAGCGTGAAGTTCTTGGACTTCTCCTGCTTCAGCGGTGGCACACCCGCGGCCAGYGGGATGGCGCTGCCGTTCGGAGCCAGCTTCACCTGCACGGGCTCGCCGCTGATGAAGTCGGTGAAGGTAGACGAGAAGTAGAGCTGCTGCAGACTGGGGGCGCGGAAGCCCGTGCTGGCCGCGCCGCGCAGCAGCACTTCCTTGCCGAGCTTGTAGCTGGCCGCCAGCTTGGCGGTGGTCTCGGAGCCGAAGTCGCTGTAGTGCTCGGCACGGATGGCTGCGTCCACTGTCAGGCTGGGCGTGAAGCTGGCTTCCCAATCGGCATACAGCGCCTGGCTGTTGCGGCTGCGGTTGGTCATGTCGACCGGCTGAAAGCCCGGGAAGCCCTGGCTGCCGGCGATGCCGCCGAAGTTCAGGCCGTCGGCGTCCTGGTACGAGCCCAGTTCGCCAGCGACGATGTCGTACTTCTCTTTGCGGTACTCGGCGCCGAAGGCGATGTTGCTGCCCCCGAGCAGGTCTGGGAAGAAGCGGCTGACATCGAAGTTGGTCGTCGCCTGGCTGAAGCCGAAGCCGCCGGCGTCAAAGCTGGACGGGCTGATGCCCTTGCCGCCGGCCAGCAGATCCTTGTTGGCGATGGATGCGTTCAGCGTGTTGCTGATGTTGTAGCGCATCTTGTTGGAGCCATAGGTCTGCGACAGGTCGGTGTCCCAGCCGGCGAAGGTCGACTTCCAGCCGACGCTGACATACCGGTCCTCGATCTTGCCGTTGATGAAGGGCACGAAGCCGTCAGGGTACATCGCGGCGGAGTTGCGCGACGGCACGTCGCTGGAGCCGACGCCGCCACGCGCCCAGGCGCCGGACGACGCATCGCGGTTCTGCGCACCGGCGGTGACGTAGAGCTTGTTCTCGGCCGCCAGCGGGAACTCGCCGTTCAGATAGACCGTCTTGTTCGTGACCGCGGTGTCGCCAATGGTGCGGGGGCCGACGTTCTCGTCGTTGGGGTCGTTGCGGTTGGAACGGCCACGGTCCTGCCATTCGCCGGTGATGCCCAGCGAGCCGTCGCCGAGCTTGATGCCGCAATAGGCAGAGGCGAGGTAGTTCTTGCCGTCGCCCGCCGAGTACTGGCCATAGCCCGCCACGGCCTCGCAGCCGGCCTTCTTCTTCAGCTGGATGTTGACGACGCCGGCAATGGCGTCAGAGCCGTACTGGGCCGCCGCGCCGTCACGCAGCACCTGCACGTTGTCGATGGCCAGCAGCGGCAAGGCATTCATGTCCGTGCCCGTCGCGCCGCGGTTGCGCGCGCCGAACAAGTTGACCAGCGCCACGGTGTGGCGGCGCTTGCCGTTGACGAGCACCAGGGTCTGGTCCGAGCCCAGGCCACGCAGCGCAGCCGAGTCGATCAGGTCGGCGCCGTCAGCGCCGGTCTGGCGCGTCGAGTTGAAGGACGGCGACAGGTATTGCAGCGTCTGCGCCAGATCGAATTGACCCCCGCCCTCGGTGATCTTGCTCATCGAATAGATGTCGACAGGCACCAGCGTGTCGGTGCTGGACGCGGCGGGCAGGCTCTTACGGGAGCCGATGACTGTCACGCGCTCGAGGTTGCTGGCTTCCTGGGCCAGGGCTGAGGTGGTGGCAAAGAGGGTGATGGCGGCAAGCGCGGTTGGCAGCAGGCGGGTGGCGTGCATGGGGACTCCGTGATCGATTTGTGATGGCGGCGGAGTTTGCCCCTCGTAACAGGCCCGTGAAGGTGGGTGTTGTGGCCCGCCGACAGGTTTGAAACCAACGAAACGAACGAAGCTTCGGTGCAACCCGAGGGCGGGAAAACGAGAGTCGGCCGCGCTCAGCCCCGAGGATGGTGCTCGGCGTGCAAGGCTTTGAGGCGCTCCCGCGCCACATGGGTGTAGATCTGCGTCGTCGACAGGTCGGCATGCCCCAGAAGCAACTGCACGGCACGCAGATCCGCACCATGATTGAGCAGATGCGTGGCAAAGGCGTGGCGCAGCGTGTGCGGTGACAGCGGCACGGTGATGCCGGCTGCCAGCGCGTGTCGCTTGATCAGGGTCCAGAACATCTGCCGCGTCATGCCGGCGCCGCGGGCGGTCACGAAGAGGTCGTCGCTGCTCTGGCCGGCCAGGATCTGTGCGCGGGCCTCGCGCAGATAGCGCGTCATCCAGTCCCTTGCGTGTTCGCCAAAGGGCACGAGGCGGGCCTTGCTGCCCTTGCCCGTGACATGCAGCACCGCATCCTTGAAGGCGACATGCGCGCTCTTGAGCGTGACGAGTTCGCTCACGCGCAGGCCGCTGGCATACATCAGCTCCAGCATCGCGCGGTCACGCAGGCCCAGCGGCGTGTCGACGTCCGGCGCATCCAGCAGCGCGCTGACCTGGGCCTCGCTGAGCAGCTTGGGTACGCGCAGCGGCTGCTTGGCCGTCGTCAGCTTGAGCGTCGGGTCGGCCTGGACGCGACCCTCGCGCAGCGCCCAGCGGAAATAGCGCTTGAAGACCGACAGCCGCCGGTTCGCGCTGGTGGCCTTGCCGGCCGGCTTGGCGGCCGCGTACTCGAACAGTTTGAGCTCGGTGCAAGCGTCCAGCGAGGCGGGCGCCAGCCAGGCCGCCAGCGCACTCAAGTCGCGCCGGTAGGCCGCCTGCGTGTTGGCGCTCAGGCCGTCTTCCAGCCAGAGCGCTTCGATGAAGGCCTCTATCGCCGGATCAGCGAACTTAGCACCCATGTAGCTCAGTGAGTTCGGGCCGAGCGCCGGGCCGCTCCCAAGCCGGCCCCGTTTGGCGATGTGCTTGCGGCTCAATGCCGCAAGCATCGCCGCCCCCTCGGGGGGCCGACCAGACTCGCTCGCGTGCAGCGATGCGAGGTTGGGCGAGGGGTTTCAAGTCAATCAAGCTTGAGCTTCTGTGCCGCCACGACCTTCTTGTAGACCTCGAACTCCGCCGCAATCTGCGCCGCGAACTGCTCGGGCGTGTTGGCCACGATCAGCGAGCCGGTGTCCTCGATGCGCTTCTTGACGTCGGGGATCTCGAGCGCCTTCTTGACCCCGTCGTGCACCTTGTCGACGATGTCGCGCGGCAGGCCCTTGGGGCCGTGGATGCCGTAATAGGCCAGGCGGTTGACGGCCTCCAGGC
>NZ_JBFUMO010000471.1:0-4594 GCF_054049355.1 Roseateles sp. P5_E11
GGAGATAGCCAGGACCACCGGATCGGATCGGCCCCAGGCGCCGCCCCAGCAGCATGGACGGTATGGCGCTCAGCGTGTCCGAGCCGGCCGGCACGGCCTGTTCGGCGAACAGGCTGCGGGCGAGCAGTGCTTGCATCTCGGGGCGGTCAAAAAGATGCGTGCCTTGAGAGATTTCCAGGTCCCACTCGTCGAGGATGAGCACCACGACGCGATGCTTGGGCGTTGCAGCGGCGGTCGGCACGGATGCTGCCGCGCCTGGGGAAATCAAGGCCAGCAGATAGCCCGCCATGCCCGGCTGCAGTGCGAAGGACACGGTGAGTGCTAGGCAGCAGGCTTGGGCCAGGCGCCATTGAGATTCCGGCCTGAGCCGCCAAGCGGCCAATGCTGCCAGCAGCAGCATGCCGAGTAGCAGGCCGAGCTTGAGCCCGAAACCCAGCGCCAACGATGCCGCCAGCGATCGCCGCAGGACTTGGAACATGGCCACGAAGACCAGGCTCAGCAGCACGGTACGCGCGAGCCGGGCCACGCGCGTGTCGCGGCCATGGTCAAGACMGGCCCCCGCCAAGGCCATGCCGGCGATGCCCGCCAGCAGGGCCCAGCCCTGCTCCAGGAAGACCGCGGGCCGAAAGGCCAGGTAGAGGGAGTGCTGGCTCTGCAGGATGACGCCGCTGAGCGCGATCGCGATCAGCGCACACCCGCTGATCCATGCGTAGCGCCAGGCGCTGCCGATGCTCATCGGCGCTTCAACTGCAGCAGCTGCCGATGCGGCGACAGCGTCGTCTGCTTTTCCGACACGAACCAGGGCTCCGCTGCGGCCAGGAAACCCGTCAGTGACCAGTCCGTGTAGAGCGACATGTTGGGGCCGGCAATCTCGATGAACCGAGGGTCATCGCGGGAGACGAATTCAATGAGTAGCGTGCCTGTGCACCAGCCCGCCAGGGTCTCGAACAGCTGAGCCAGTGGCAGTCGCTCCGTGACGATGAGGTGATGTACGACGGCCAGCATCAATATCAAATCAAAGCGACGTTCGAAGCGCTGTGACAGGCCGCGCGACTCGCCGAGACGCCAACCCGTGGGCGGCGTCTCCCGTGCGATGTTGGCATGCAGGCAAAGCACGTTGGGCGCTGGTGCGCGCCGATAGAGCTCGTCGAGGGCGTCCAGATCCTCGTCGAGAGCAACGACTTCGTCGCAATGGGGTGCCAGCAGCTCGGCAAACTCACCGTTGTTGGCGCCGATGTCGAGTGCCCGACCGTGACGGCGGCCGCCGGCAACTGCCTGCACGGCTGCGCGCTTGGCAGCCAGCTCGGCCTCCGCATAGTGGTCCCGGTTGCCGGTGTAGGCGCTCCAGGCGCCATGGCGTTCGCGGGGCACGGCCAGGCGGTTGATGAGGGCCTCGAGGCTGCCCAGCAGCCAGGGCGTGCCGTCGCGCACTGGCGCCCGCTGCGGCCTGACGTCCGGTCTGGCTGCAGCGCCGATGCGACGCCGCTCCAGCCGGGCAGGTAGCCGAACATGCAGCCACATCGCGAGTCCCAGATGGCGATGCCATCGCACGAACGGCGCGACCTCTGAAGCACGTAGGCCGTCTCGCCGGGCCAGGAAGATATCGCGGGGGTGTCGGCCCTGCTCGCGAATAGCGAGGAGCGGCAGCACGAAATGGCGCACGAACTGGCCGTAGGCCGCCCATCCGGGCGGGTCATCGGCGCGACGGGGCTGCAGCGACAGCAGATCGCACAGCCTCGGCGTCGAACGGTCAAAGAGTATGTTGTGGGCGGAGGCGTCCTTCAAGGTCCATCCTTGGGCCCAGGCCATGCTCTGCACGCGCAGCGTGAGCCGGGCTGCGTCGGCCAGCATGGCCGGCGTCCATTCGAACGGATAAGTGGGCAGCTCGACCCGGGCGTGCTCAAGCCGGCTGGCATCGAGCTGGCGGCCAGGAATAAGCAGACCTGTCTCGGTCAGCCGAGCGTAGAGGGGGCTCGCAAGCAGGGCTTCCAGTTCTGGCTGTGCACCAGCTGCAATGTGGCGCACGATGCGCTCGCCGTCATCCTCCAGCCAGCCAGCCGGGTCACGAAAACTGCGCAGCGTCACTGCGAATCTCGTTTCCAGCGCCGCTTGATGGCCTTCCAGATTTCCTTGGGATTGCGCAGGTAATAGACCAGGCCCACGGCGGCGGCGATGAGGCCCTGCACCAGCAGATGGGCCGAGCCGCCGTCGATATAGGCCTGGGCCGGCGCCAGCGTGGCGCCGAGCAGCAGCAGGACGAGGACGAGGAAACGGGTGGGATGCATGGTCTGTTTTGCGTCGAGCGCGCGTACTTGTGAAGTCGCCACCGGACTGCATATCTCGACGGCCCGACAAACAACATTCCGAATCTGAAATTATCGCCCAGGCGACGTCCGGTCCATTGTGAAGCGMCAACGAGGCGCAGCACACGGCGTGTCAGGTACACCAGGTGCACGTAGGCGGGCTCCCGCGACGTGACGACTACACTGCGCGGCCTCAAAACGTTGTCCTGGCCTGTTACCGCCTTCGCTGATGAAGCTCGCCCGTGCGTCCTTGCTCAACCTGCTGGGTCTGGGCGCGCCGATGTTGGTCGCACTGGCGCTGATCCCGGGCTTGCTCGGTGCCCTTGGCGCGCAACGCTTTGGCCTGTTGGCATTGATCTGGGCTGTGGCGAACTATTTCGGGCTCTTCGATCTCGGGCTGTCTCGCGTGCTGACGCAGCGCGTGGCGCGGCTGCATGCCGAGGACCGGTTCACCGAAGCGGGCGCCCAAGCCACAACGGCTTTGGTGTTGCTCGCGCTGATGGGCTTGATGGCAGGGGCGTTTCTGCACGCGCTCGCGCCAACGATGGTCGGCTTGATCGCCGGCGTGCCCGATCCCGTCGAGGCGATCGGTGCGTTGCGCTGGCTGGCCTGGGCCTTGCCATGCTTCCTGCTGACCGCAGGGCTGCGCGGGTTGCTGGAGGCAGGTCAAGCCTTTGGCGTCCTGAACCTGATCCGGCTGCCGCTGGGCGTATGGACCTTCCTGGGCCCTTGGTGGGCGGCGACGTTTTGGTCCGCTGATCTGGTCCTGATCACGCAGGTTTTGGTGCTGGGTCGTGTGCTGGGCTGCCTCGCTCACTTCATAGGCGCATGGTGGGCATTGCCGGCTTTGCGCGGGCAGCTTCGATGGGACGCGGGCCAGTTGCGGCCGCTGATGGCTGCGGGCGGGTGGCTCACGCTGGGCGCGGTGATCAATCCGATCACGGCGTATGTGGATCGCTTCATGGTGGCGACGTTGCTGTCCGCTGCCGCGGTGAGCCACTACGTGACGCCGCAGGAGTTGGTGACCAAGCTGGCGATTCTTCCGGGCGCTGTTTCGGCGGCACTCTTGCCGCGTTTTGCGGCGCGTGCACCTGGTGACGAGCCTGACTGGCGCCTGTACGACCACAGTTTGGCTGCGTTGCTGCTGGCGTTGCTGCCGGTAACGGCAGGGCTCGCATGGGGCGCGCATCCGCTGCTTTCTGCGTGGCTCGGCAAGGCCTTCGCAGCTGAAAGCGTGCCCGTTCTGCAAATCTTGTGCGTCGGCGTGCTGGTTAACGGGCTGGCCTATGTTCCGCTGACGTGGTTGCATGCCGCGGGCGCATTCCGTGCGCCGACCCTGGTGCAACTGGMGGCGCTAAGCGCCTTCGTCATGATGCTGCTGTTGCTGTGTCCGCGATTCGGGCTGGTCGGCGCTGCCTGGGCCTGGACGTTGCGCATGGCTGGCGACGCAGCGGCGCTGTTCTGGATTTGCCATCGGCAGCGCAAGGAAGGGGTGCGATGAATACAGCCGCCGCGCTCCCATGGGTCAGCATCGTCACGCCGGCGCACAACCAAGGCAAGTACCTGCGTGCGACCATGGAGAGCGTGCTGGCGCAGGACTACCCTGCGCTGGAGTACCTGGTCGTCGATGACGGGTCTTCGGACGACAGCCTTGCCGTTGCACAAGCGGTCGCGGCTGAACACCCAGGCCGCGTGACCGTACTCACTCAGCCCAACGCGGGCCAGGCAGCGACATTGAATCGGGCCTGGGCGATGTGCCGTGGGGAGATTCTCGGGTATCTGAGTTCAGACGACCTTCTGCTGCCGGGCGCAATCAGCACGATGGTCGCTGCACTTCAGGCTKGTGCCGGTGCCTCTGTCGCCTATTGCGACAATTGGCTCATCGATGCCGCCGGGTGCAGATTGCGGGCCGCGGTGGCTCCGGAGTTCGACAAGCGGGAAATGTTGGAAGAACTGATCTGCCCGCCAGGCGTGGGGGCGTTGTTCCGGCGCCAGGTATTTGATGCGACCGGTGGGTGGGACATCGGTCGCCGGCAGGTGCCGGATTTCGAGTTCTGGTTGCGCGCCGTTGAGTACGGCGACTTCCTGCATGTGCCCCAGCGTCTGGCGGAGTACCGCATTCACGAGGGCTCGGCCTCGTTCAAGGTGATGCCAGTCGCGCGCGCGGAGGAGATTCTCTGCATGGTGAAGGCGCACTGGTTTGTGCGCCCCACCGCGTCGTCTTCGCTGGTCAGGCGGTCGGTAGCCCGCGCGTATTGCCTGGCGGGTAAGAATCACGCGCAGTCCGGGCG
>NZ_JBFUMO010000472.1:0-4590 GCF_054049355.1 Roseateles sp. P5_E11
TGGGTGCTCGCCACGACGACGGACATGGTGAACTGGACCCAGCATGGCGCCATCGCCTCCCTCCGGGATTTTCCCTGGGCCGCCAAGGAGATCTCAGGCGGGGATGGTTTTGACAACGGCGCCTGGGCCCTCCAGGTGATTGAGCGGGATGGCAAATGGTATCTCTATGCTCCGTTGCAAGGCCGGGGCATTGGCGTGCTGGTCGCCGACAATCCCCTCGGGCCTTACACCGATCCCCTCAAAAAGCCGCTGATCGGCGGCCAGTATGACAGTATCGATCCGACCGTTTATATCGACGACAAGGGCCAGGCCCATCTCGCCTGGGGCAATCCCAATCTGTGGTCGGTGAAGCTGAACAAGAACATGATTTCCTACGACACCAGCGTCGGGGAGAACGGCCTCATTCGGCATCCGATGACCATCAAGGCCTTGGGCGAGCGCATCCCTGCGGACGCAAAACGCGGCACGTCTTACGAAGAAGGCCCCTGGCTCTATAAGCGCAATGAGCGCTACTACCTGTTTTTTGCCGCTGGTCCGCTCCCTGAGCCTCTCGGCTACKCCACCGGCCCCACACCGCAAGGGCCGTGGACTTACGGCGGCCCCGTCATGGCCCCGCAGAGCGCCTTCACCAACCACCCGGGCGTGGTCGATTACAAGGGCAAGACCTACCTTTTCTATCACAACGCCGCGCTTCCGGGAGGCGATGGCTTCAAACGTTCCGTGTGCGTCGACGAGTTGAAGTTCAACCCCGATGGTTCGGTCCCGATGGTGCAGCCGACCAAGGAAGGGCCGGCACCGGTCGGCCCGCTCGATCCCTACAAGCGAGTCGAAGCCGAGACCATCGCCTGGTCTTCCGGCGTCAAGATCGAGCCGAGCAGCGCCGGCGGCCAGAACGTGCGCGACATCCACGACGGGGCCTATATCCAGGTGCGAAATGTCGATTTCGGCGTGACCGGCGCGCGCGCCTTCATGGCCAGCCTCTCCAGCACGGCCAAGGCCAAGGAGGCCAGCGGGGCGAAGATCGAGATTCGTCTGGGCAAGCTCGACGGCCAGTTGGTCGGCACCCTGCCGGTCTCGGGAACCGGCGGCGAATGGAAGCAGCAGTTGGCCGAGATCTCTGGAGCCTCCGGCATCCAAGATCTTTTCTTTGTATTCCGCGGTGCGGCCGGCGAAGAACTGTTCAAGTTCGATTACTGGCAATTCTCAAAATAGCTGTAGGCATCGGGTCGGCACGAAGTCGAACTTCCCAATACGCGAGACTAATTTGTTTTTAATTGCCGGCCTAAGCCCGGCCTGACGATTTCGTGGAAGTTTCCTATGCGCGGCCGTTTTTCCTTGCCAGTTATATTTCTGTTATTGATTATCGGATTCAACGGCGTACTCGCATCACCGCCAGAGCAGCGCATTACGCTGCAAGGCGATGCGGGCGGGAAGCGTTTTGACGGCATCGGCGTCGTCGATGGCGGCGGGGCCACTTCGGTCTTGTTGAAGGATTATCCKGAACCCCAGYGCAGCCAGATCCTAGATTTGATTTACAAGCCCAGGTTCGGTGCCTCCGTCAGCGCGCTGTACGTCGAAATTCCCGGCGACGGCAATTCCACGCAGGGTTCCATGCCCAGCCACATGCACAAGCGCGATGACTYGAATTATTCGCGCGGCTATATGTGGTGGGTTATGCAGGAGGCCAAGAAGCGCAATCCAAAACTCTCGCTTGATGCCACCGCCTGGAGCGCGCCCGGATGGCTGGGCGACCAGGGCCCGGTATTTAAAAAACAAGCCGGTAGCGACGACAAGGGCGACCTCAACTTCTTTTCACAAGACACGGCCAACTACTACGTGACGTGGCTCCAGGGCCTGCGCCAGGTGTATGGGCTGGAGCTGGACGCGATCGGCATTCGCAATGAAAAGGGCGTGAGCTATGACTTCAGCAAGGCGCTGCGCACGACCCTGACAGCGAATGGTTTCAAGTCGACAAAGATTCACGCCTTTGACAACTGGCCGGACGATTGGAAATTCAATTTTGTGAAGGACATGCTGACGGACAAAGACTTGCGCGACTCGATCGACATCATCGGCGCCCATATCAATCCGCCCGAGTCATTTACGCCGGCATCGGTGCGCGAGTTGGCCGACCGCCTCAACAAGCCGATCTGGAATACCGAGCAGCACGTGTACAAGGCTGGCTACGACGGGCTGATCTCGATGGTGCAGGGTTTCAACGAGAATTTTGTTCGCAGCGGCGCCACCAAGGTCGTCAACTGGTATGGCATTGCAGGCCTGTACACCATGACCCCGTATTCCGGCGAGAAGGAAGCGGCCATACGGGCCAATTGGCCTTGGAGTGCGCATTACCAGCTCAACCCCGTGCTTTGGGGTTACGCCCATTACGGCCAATTCACCGAAATTGGCTGGACCTACCTCAAGGGTGGTAGTGGCGACCTGACGGCGGGCGGCACTTATGTCACCCTGAAATCGCCAGCCAGCGACTACAGCATCATCCTTGAAACCAAAGACGCCAAGGCCCCGCAGCAGGTCCGGTTCGAAATTGGCGGCGGCCTGTCGTCGAACGAGCTGGCTGTCTGGCGCAGCAATGAGAAGGAGCACTTCGTACGCCAGGATGACCTCGAACCGGTCAATGGTGTCGTGACGCTCACCCTCGATCCGCATGCTGTCTATTCACTGACGACCACCCGCGGGCAGCGCAAGGGTGGTTTCGACAAGATCCCGGAGGTCAAGGCTTTCCCCTTCCCCTATTACGAGACCTTCGAACAGTACGCCGATCCGAAGCAATGGGGTTATTTGCCGCGCTACTTCTCCGACATCAGCGGTGCCTTCGAGTTGACCGCTTGTCCAGGGGGGAAGGGACGTTGCTTGCGTCAGATGACGCCAGTGCCAACGATCTCGTGGGGGCCCGACTGGCAGCCGTACACCATCGTGGGTGACGACGCCTGGCAAGACTACGAAGTCAGCGCCGACGTGTATCTGCAGCCTGGCGACGCGGCCGCCGTGATGGGGCGTGTGAACCACGTTGGCACGGGTTTCGGCGTCACGCCGAAGGGCTACTTCGCGCAACTGGACGACAACGGGCAGTTGCGGTTGGTGGTCATTCGCGGCAAGGCTGACCCGAAGAAGCTGGAAGGCGACGCCGAGCAGCAGGCCTTGATCAAGGCRCAAAACGACAGCAGTCCTGGTGGCGAAAAAGTGCTCGCGACGACGCAGTTGGCGGGCATCGCGCCGAACCGGTGGCACAAATTGGCGCTGCGTTTCAGCGGGTCCACCATCACCGCCGTCGTCGACGGTAAAGCGGTACTCAGTGCGACCGACACGCTGTACGGGAAGGGAATGGCGGGACTGATGGCGGGCGCATCGCAGAACCGGGTCAGCACGCCGTACTTCGACAATGTGCTGATCAACAGGCTGGATGGCACTTTGCCGAAGCCAGCGACCGCCATCGCTGGACAGCGTCCGGTTTATCCAAGCTCGGCGCGGTGAACTTCTGCGGTCGATCATCGGTCTGACCGATGATGGTCGATCTGAAATCGACATGTTCTCCTACGAGAAACGCGGCGAGCATGAGTCGCGGTGGGCAGCCGGCAGATGGACGCTGACCACAGTGGTCAGCGCGTAACCCAGCGGTGCACGGGTCAAGCTCGCGGCATCGTGCTATCCCGGGGCCGAAGCGGCGGCCGGSRGGCGSCCGAGCAGCCGGCGGGGGATGTACTGGTAGTCCTTGCCGTCCGGCTTCTTCCAACCCAGGATCAGCGCGAGACCGTAGCCAGGCCCCTGRAAGTARCGCACACGGAAATTACGCAGGCCCTTGGCCAGCTTCACGGTTTCCATCAGCGGATAMGCCGCATGGATGCCGTCGTTGTTGATCACCTCCACGTCATCGATGGTSAGGATGGCCCCRTCGTCSGACAGCAGCATGAGGTCCATGGTGAGGTCCTGCGGCATRTTGACGGTGAAGCGGATGTCCAGCCCGAACCATTCGTTCATGTCCAGGCCAGGGAAGCCCTCGCGGTGGTCGCGCGGCGTGATGTCGAGCTGGGCCAGGCAAACGGTCTTGATGGGTTTGCGCCGGCGCATTTCGTTCACCGACTTGGYGTCCGGTCGGAGGCGGTAGACCTCGGCCACCATCGGCCGGTCCGGTGAGTCCGCGCATTCCTCAAACAGCTTGGCCGGCGCCGCGCTGCTGGCCGCCGGGGCAGGCGCTGGCGGCGGGGCCACGCTGACAGCCGGCGGTGCCGGCGCCACCGCCACCACSGGCGCGACGGCTTGCGGCACGGGCGCGACCTTGGGCACCTCGATCACCGGGAGTTCGGGCATGGGCGGCATGCTCGGGGGCGGCAGATCGGGCATCTTTGGGGCGGGTGGCGGGGGCTCGGGAGGCTTTGGCGGGGTCTTGAGCTCAACGATGCTCACATCCGTGATGCGGGGCTTCTCTGGGGGCGGCACGCGGGTGCGCCACATCAGCACCGCCGCCAGCAGGATGAGATGGACGATCACCGCAATGGTCAGCGCATAGCCGTTGACCCCCCGCCGCCATTGCTGCTGCTGTCCGGTTTCAGTCGTGGTCGGGGCGGGGTCGTG
>NZ_JBFUMO010000473.1:0-4589 GCF_054049355.1 Roseateles sp. P5_E11
GGCCTGGGCCCAGGACATCGTCTACTACTACGTCTTCCCCGAGCGCTTCCGCAATGGCGACAAGGCCAACGATCCCCGCCCCGGCGGCGGCCGCCCGCAAGACCGCTACCAAGACCGCGACGTCGAGCGCCACGCCAGGTGGAACGAACGCCCGTTCAAACCCGGCACAGGCGACGGCTCGGACAAGCTCTACAACAACGACTTCTTCGGCGGCGACCTCGCCGGCATCATCGAAAAGCTCGACTACATCAAGAGCCTGGGGGCCAACGCCATCTACCTGACGCCGGTGTTCCGCGCGCCGAGCAACCACAAGTACGACGCGGCCGACTACAAGAACATCGACCCAGCCTTCGGCACGAATGATGACTTTGTGCGCCTGTGCGCGGAAGCCGCCAAGCGCGGCATCCGCGTCATCCCCGACACCTCGCTGAACCACGTCGGCGCGGACTCGCCCTACTTCAACCGCTTCTCCAATTTCCCCGCGGGCGGCGCCTTCGACGGCGGCAAGATCAACCCCGCCTCGCCGTATGCGAGCTGGTTCAAGTTCAAGCCCGAGGAGACTGACCCCAACAAGCAGTTCCAGGGCTGGGTCGGCGTGTCCGATCTGCCGGAGATCGACAAGAGCGCCCCGTCCTTTCGCGCCTACGCCTACCGCGACAAGGACTCGGTGACCAACCTCTGGCTGGACCGCGGCGCGGCCGGCTGGCGCATGGACGTGGCGCCCTGGGTGCCCGACGACTTCTGGCGCGAGTGGCGTCAGGCCGTCAAGGCCAAGAAGCCCGACGCGCTGACCGTCGCCGAGACCTGGTTCGATTCGTCGAAGTACTTCCTCGGCGACATGTTCGACTCRACGATGAACTACATCTTCCGCAACGCCGTGCTGGACTACGCCGCCGGCAAGAGCGGGAAGCTGATGGCCGCCAACCTGGAACTGATGCGCGAGGCCTACCCGGCGCAGTCCTTCTATGCGCTGATGAACCTGCTGTCGACCCACGACCAGCCGCGCGCCCTGCACCACTTCGGCGAGGACCGCGATCTGGCGCTGGCCAAGCAGCGCCTGCGCCTGGCCGTGTTCTTCCAGATGACCTACCCCGGCTCGCCGACCATCTACTACGGCGACGAAGTGGGCCTGGGCGGTGGCGACGACCCCTACAACCGCGCGCCCTACCCCTGGGCCGACGAAGGCGGCCAGTCCGACAACGCGCTGCTGGCCGACTTCAAGCGCTTGACCCAGCTGCGCCACGACCTGCCCGTGCTGCGCCACGGTCGCTTGAGCGAGCCGCTGCATGTCGACGACCACGTCGTCGTGCTGGCGCGCCAGGACGGCAAGACCTGGGCCATCACCGCCACCAACAACAGCGACAAGCCGCACACCGTCAGCATCGGCCTGCCCTTTCCGGCCGACCAGCTGCACGACGCGCTCGGCGGCCCCGCCGTGGCCGTGAAGAACGGCTGGATCCAACTCACCGTGCCGCCGCTGTTCGGCCGCGTCCTCATCACCCCATGATCCTGAACCCCCTCGGCCACACCGGCCTCAAGGTCTCCGCGCTGGGCTTCGGTGCGATGCACATCAACGACGAGCGCACGACCGAGGCTGAAGCCGGCGCCTTGCTGAACCATGTGCTGGACCTTGGCATCAACCTCGTCGACACCGCCCGCGGCTACGGCCTCAGCGAGGAGCGGATCGGCCGCCACCTCAACACGCGCCGTGCGGACTTCGTGCTGTCCACCAAGGTGGGCTACGGCGTCGAAGGCGTGCCGGACTGGACGTACGACTGCATCGTGYAGGGCGTCGAGCGCGCGCTGCGGCTGATGCAGACCGACTGGCTCGACATCGTCCACCTGCATTCATGCCCGCTGCATGTGCTGGAGCAAGGCGAGGTGACGCGCGCGCTGAACGACTGCCGTGCGAGCGGCAAGCTGCGCGTGGCCGCCTACTCGGGTGACAACGCCGAGATCGACTTCGCGATCGCCAGTGACGCCTTTGGCAGCCTGCAGACCTCGGTCAGCCTGTGCGACCAGGCGCATCTGCAGCACCGCGCCGCACGGGCCGACCATGCCGGCATCGGTGTCATCGCCAAACGCTCGCTGGCCGGCGCCGTCTGGCGCCATGCGCAGCGGCCGGATGACTTCGCAGAAGGCCAGTACTGGGACCGCTTCAAGGCCATGAGCCTGCCCGCGAAGGAAGACTGGGCTGACCTGGCCCTGCGCTTCGCGGCCTTCCACACGGGCGTTGCCAGCGCCATCGTCGGCACCGCCAAACCGGCCAACCTGCGCCGCAACATCGAAGCGATCTCGCGTGGACCGCTGCCAGCCGAACTGGTGGTCGCCGTCCGCGCGGCCTTCGACCAACATGGCGATGCATGGCCGGGCCTGATCTGACGCTGGACGAAGCGCGCCAGCGAACCAACCTGGCTTTCATCTCCAGTGGTGCCGAGTTCGCCTTTGGTGATGCGGCCGCGCTGCCCTTGCCGGTCGCGCAACTGAAGGCACTGAACGCCGACAGCCCCGGCGTTGAAGCCGTGCACAACGGCGGCTTGACCGCCGAGGTGCTGTGYCTCAACCACGCCGGCCAGCGCTGGGCCATCAAGCGCGCCCGCGCCGAATGCCGGGTGCGCAACCCCGACGGCCAGACATCCTTCCTGAACGAGCTGCAGCGCCACGCCGAGCTGGCCGGGCTGGGCTTGCCGGGCGTCGTCGCACCGGTCTTCGGCTCGCTGCGCGCCGGCCTCGTCGTGTCGCCCTGGATCGCCGGCCGCCACCCCGGTGTGCTGGACGAGCGCCAAGCCCGCGCGCTGCTGGAGGCCGGGTGCGCGCTGATCGAACACGGCTTCTTCGAGTGGGACTACAGCGCCGGCAATCTGCTGGACGACGGCGAACGTGTCTGGCTCTACGACTTCGGCTACTGCTACCGCTTCGATCCGCTGACGCAGTTCAACAGCGCCGGCCACGGCAGCGACTGCCCGCAGCACCACCCGGCCGAGCGCATCGAAGGCCGGCATCTGTTCGGCGCGCTGCTCGATGCCGGCGACGATGACGACGCCCTGCCGCACTACCTGGGCTTCAAGCGGCTGGCCGCCCAGGCCTATGAAGACCTCGCCAGCCGGCTGGCAGCGCGCGGCGCGACGGCGCGCGTGCTCGGCCACTATCGCGGCCTGGTCGAACGCTGGCGCCGTGCGCTGAGCCACCACCCCAGGCAGCTCTACTTGGCCGACGCTTGGCAGGCCCACCGCAGCGACCTTGACGACGACCTGCGCGGCCGCTCCTGCACGCCGCGCACCCTCACACGCGCCCGGTGGCTCCAGCGGGCGCTGGCAGCGCATGGGCCGGAGCTGCGGGCCGGTGGCGCCCTTTCGCCGCAAGACGCCCTGCTCGGGGACGCCGCCCTGCTGCTGCTGCTGCGCGAACAAGCGCTTGAGGCGCGGCGTTACCAGCTCTGACGCCGGCCGGAGCCGGCTCCTCAACTCATGCGCAGGACACGGGCTGCCTCTTCGAGCCGCGCGTCCTCGATCTCCCTCAACACGCCCGACAGGTCCACCTCGCCGCGCTTGTGCTCGTAGCGGCCCGTCAGCGGCATGCCGGGCACCAGCAAACCGGCAGCGTAGAGCGACCAGATCTCGGGGCCGTACTGCGTGGCCAGCAAGGCCGGCGCGTGCTGGCCGAAGAAGTTGCGCAGGTTGTTCACGTCGCGTATGAGCATGCGCGGCGCATGGTTGTTGCCGGCGGCGTCCACGGCCTGCGGCAGGTCGATGATGACCGGGCCATCGGCGGCCAGCAGCACGTTGAACTCGGACAGGTCGCCATGGATGACACCCGCGCAGAGCATGCGAACGACCTCGCCGATCAGCGTGTCGTGGTGCTGGCGCGCCTCGGCCGCGCTGAAGCTCAGGTCATTGAGCCGCGGTGCAGCGTCGCCGAACTCATCGGCCACCAGTYCCATCAGCAGCACGCCATCATGGAAGTTGTCGGGCCGCGGCACCCGCACGCCGGCCGCAGCCAGGCGGTAGAGCGCGTYGACCTCGGCGCTCTGCCACGCCGCCTCCTGCTGCTGGCGGCCGAAGGTCGTGCGCTTGGCCATCGCGCGCGCCTGCCGGCTGTTGCGGACCTTGCGGTTCTCGGTGTAGTCGACGGCCTGGCGGAAGCCCCGCTTGTTGGCCTCCTTGTAGACCTTGGCGGCACAGGTGTCATCGCCGCAGCGCACGACGTAGACATCGGCTTCCTTGCCGCTCTTCAGTTGCCTAACGACGCTGTCGATCAGGCCTTCATCAATCAGTGCCTGCAGGCGGGCGGGTGGTTTCATGGCGTCATTGTCGACGCGGGCGGGCCTGGTCTCAGGAGCCCAGCTTCTGCCCCGCCGAAACAGGCGCCGCGACGACCACCAGTTCGATCAACAACCCCGGCGCCAGGCCAGATTGGAAGCAGGCCCGCTGCGGCCAATGTTCGGGATGCGGCCCGATCCATGCCTGCCATTGCAGGTCGAAAGCATCCCGGTTGGCGATGTCGGTGAGGATGACCTGCAGCGACAGCAGGTGGGTGCGCGCCGAGCCGGCTTCCTGCAGATGCGCTTCRAGCATCTGCAGGCTTTGACG
>NZ_JBFUMO010000474.1:0-4588 GCF_054049355.1 Roseateles sp. P5_E11
CCCTTCGATTCCTCCAGCCACTTCCACAACTTCAGATAGCCACTGAACTCGCTCTTTTCGTCGTCGAACTTCTTGTGCTTTTCGTCCGCGGCCTGGGCGGCTTCCATCGGCCGGTCGCGCACGTCCTGGCCGCTGAGCGCCGACGCGATGACCAGCACCTCGGACAGCGCCTCGCGGTTCTTGGCCTCCAGGATCATGCGGCCCACGCGCGGGTCCAGCGGCAGGCGCGACAGTTCCTTGCCCAGCGGTGTCAGCTCGTTGTTGTCGTCGGTGGCGCCCAGCTCCGCCAGCAGCTGATAGCCGTCGGCAATCGCCTTAGGGCGCGGCGGCTCCAGGAAGGGGAAGCGCTCGACCTCGCCCAGGTGCAGCGCCTTCATGCGCAGAATGACGCCGGCCAGGCTGCTGCGCAGGATCTCGGGGTCGGTGAACTTGGGCCGCTCGTTGAATTCCTTCTCGCTGTACAGGCGAATGCAGATGCCGTTGGACACGCGGCCGCAGCGGCCCGCGCGCTGATTCGAAGCCGCCTGACTGACCGGCTCGATCAGCAACTGCTCCACCTTGTTGCGGTAGCTGTAGCGCTTCACCCGCGCCAGGCCAGGGTCGATGACGTAGCGGATGCCCGGCACTGTGAGCGAGGTTTCGGCCACATTGGTGGCCAGCACGATGCGGCGCTGGCCATGCGGCTCGAAGACCTTGTCCTGCTCGGCCTGCGACAGCCGCGCGAACAGCGGCAGCACCTCCACCCCCGGCGKGTGGTGCTTGCGCAGCGCCTCGGCCGCCTCGCGGATCTCGCGCTCGCCGGGCAGGAAGACCAGCACGTCGCCGCCGCCCTCGCGCCACAGTTCGTCCACCGCGTCGGTGATCGCGTTGTTCAGGTCGTACTCGCGGCTTTCCTCGAAGGGCCGGTAGCGCTGCTCGACGGGGAATAGTCGCCCCGACACCGTCAGCACCGGCGCGGGACCTTTGCTCGACTCGAAATGCCGCGCAAACCGGTCCGCGTCAATGGTGGCCGACGTGACGACGATCTTCAGGTCGGGCCGGCGCGGCAATAGCTCACGCAGATAGCCGAGCAGGAAGTCGATGTTGAGGCTGCGCTCGTGGGCCTCGTCGATGATGAGGGTGTCGTAGGCGCGCAGCAGCGGGTCGCTCTGCGTCTCGGCCAGCAGGATGCCGTCCGTCATCAGCTTGACCGATGCGGTCTTGGTGAGGCGATCCTGGAAGCGGACCTTGTAGCCCACCACGTCGCCCAGCGGCGTCTTCAGCTCCTCGGCGATGCGCTTGGCCACGCTGCTGGCGGCGATGCGCCGCGGCTGGGTGTGGCCGATCAGGCCGCCGCCGTTGATGCGCCCACGGCCCATCGCCAGCGCGATCTTGGGCAGCTGGGTGGTCTTGCCGGAGCCGGTCTCGCCGCAGACGATGACGACCTGGTGCTCGGCCATCGCAGCCGCGATTTCATCGCGCCGCGCAGAGACCGGCAGGGATTCAGGGAATGAAATGGAGAGAGCCGGCTTCACGGGCCGGCTCTCGGGATTCGGAGCTGTCATTGCGGCGGGATTGTCCCGCAAGCGCTTTATTCGCTGCGCGGGAAGTAGCTGATGACCTGGATCACGGCGCCCTGCGGGTCTTGCAACACGGCCATGCGGCCGATCGTCGGAATGTCGAAGGGGCCGGCGCAGACCGTACCGCCCAGGCCTTTGGCCTTCTCGACGGTCGCGTCGCAGGACTCGACCGTGACATAGGCACCCCACATGGCCGGGCCGGGTGTCGGCGGCGTCATGACGCCACCGACCGCGACGTCACCGACCTTGATGACGTGGTAATCGCCCTGGCCCATGTTCATCGTGTCAAAGGTCCAGCCAAACAGGCTGCCGTAGTACTCGCAGGCGGCCTTGGGGTTGGGCGTGCCCAACTCATTCCAGCTGAAGGCGCCGGGGGTCATGTAGACGTCTTGATAGTCCTTCATCGCGGTCTCCGGGTGGTGGGGCGGCCATCGTCGGAGCCGAACATGACAGCGTCAAGTGACCCGCGTCACGGGCGACAATTCGGCCCATGACCGGTCTTGTCTTTCCCCACACCTTCGTGCCCTGGTTCCGCGCCGTGGCGCCGTATATCCATGCCTACCGCGGCGAGACCTTCGTCGTCGGCATGCCGGGCGAGCTGATCGCGRCAGGCAAGCTCAATGCCTTCGTGCAGGACCTGGCCATCCTGCATGCCATGGGCATCAAGATCGTCCTGGTGCACGGCTTTCGGCCGCAGGTCAACGAGCAACTCGCTGCCAAGGGCCAGACGCCCCGCTTCAGCCATGGCCGCCGCATCACCGACGCCGTGGCCCTGGATTGCGCCCAGGAGGCCGCCGGCCAGCTGCGTTTCGAGATCGAGGCGGCCTTCAGCCAGGGCTTGCCCAACACGCCGATGGCCAATGCGACGGTGCGCGTCGTCTCCGGCAATTTCCTGACCGCCCGGCCGGTCGGCATCGTCGACGGCGTGGATTTCCAGCATTCAGGCCTGGTGCGCAAGGTCGACGCCGCAGCCATCCAGCGCGCCATGGACATTGGCGCCATCGTGCTGCTGTCCCCCTTCGGCTTCTCACCCACGGGTGAGGCTTTCAATCTGTCGATGGAGGACGTGGCCACGTCCACAGCCATCGCGCTGCAGGCCGACAAGCTGCTGTTCGTCTGCGAGGTCGACGGCGTGCCCGAGAACCCGGACGACCCGGACAGCCCCATCGATACCGAGCTGGCCGTGGCCGACGCCGACCGCATGCTGGCCAAGGCCGGCCCGGCGCCCCAGCCGACCGACGTCGCGTTCTACCTGCGCCATTGCGCCGAGGCCTGCCGTGCCGGCGTCGAGCGCTCGCACATCATCCCGTTCGCGGTGGACGGCGCGCTGCTGCAGGAGGTCTACACCCATGACGGCATCGGCACCATGGTCGTCGACGAGAAGCTGGAGAGCTTGCGCGAGGCCAGCGCCGACGACGTGGCCGGCATCATCCAGCTCATCGAGCCCTTCGAGCGCGACGGCACCCTCGTCAAGCGCAGCCGGACCGAGATCGAGCGCGACGCCGAGCTCTACACCGTCATCGAGCACGACGGCGTCATTTTCGGTTGCGCTGCCCTTTACCCCTATGTCGAGGCGCGCACCGCCGAGATGGCCGCACTGACCGTCTCCGCTGAAGTACAAGGCCAGGGCGACGGCGACCGCCTGTTGAAAAGAATCGAGCAGCGCGCCAAGGCCCAGGGCCTGGACAGCATCTTCGTGCTGACGACGCGCACCATGCATTGGTTCATCAAGCGCGGTTTCCAGCAGGTGGACCCGGAATGGCTGCCCGAAGAGCGCAAGCGCAAATACAACTGGGACCGGCGCTCGCTGGTGCTGGTCAAACGATTCAACTAAGCCCCGCCGGGTTCGCCCAAACGGCCGCCGCGCTAAAGTGCCGGCCGTTTCTCATTTCTCGTGTTTGTAGGAGTCCGCCATGCCCCGCACCGTTCAATGTGCCTATCTGAAGAAGGAAGCCGAAGGGCTGGACTTCCCGCCCTACCCGGCTCATACCGAACTCGGCAAGAAGGTGTGGGAAAGCGTCAGCAAGGAAGCTTGGGCGGCCTGGATGAAGCATCAGACCATGCTGGTCAATGAAAACCGCCTCAACCTCGCCGACCAGCGTGCCCGCCAATACCTGATGCGCCAGGCTGAACAGTTTTTCTTCGGCACAGGTGCCGAAGCGGTGGCGGGCTATGTACCGCCATCGGCCTGAGCGCAGCTCAGGTGAAAAACTGTGGGGGATGCTCATCTGCGCGCAGCGCAGGTGATGCAGCCACCAACAATTTCTTTGGTACCGGTGCGGAACAAGTGGCCGGCTACGTGCCGCCGGCCAACGAATAAGCGCAAATCACCGCATATGTGCAGGGCCGGGACGCAAGTCGCCGGCCTTTTCTCTTTCAGTTTTGCAAGGCTGCCGTCGCAGCAGAACGCCGGCCGGCCCCGCCAAATCGGCAAATAGCCCGAACCAGCAAGAAACTCGTCGCAACCGACCAACGAAAACTCTTGCATTTATGCTGCCCGTCGGGATTTAATTCGCCTACGGAGATACTCGCGGTCAATCGGCCCCAAGGCTCCGGGGCCGCGGCGGTCAATGTCGCGAGTCTCCCCGCTCAAATCGCAAGAGGAATAGCAGCATGTCCACTCTGAAAGAACTCCTGGCCCAACGCGAGGCACTTGATCAACAGATCAGCCAAACCAAGGACCGCGAACGCAGCGAAGCGGTGGCCAAGGTGAAATCCCTGATGAGCGAATATGGCCTGACGGTGGCCGACCTCAGCACGCGCACGCCCAAGCCGGCCAAGGTGTCCAAGGTGGCCGCCAAGTATCGCAACCAGGCCACCGGTGAAACCTGGAGTGGCCGGGGCCTGCAGCCCAAATGGCTCAAGGCTGCCGTTGCAGGCGGTGCCAAGCTGACCGATTTCTCCGTCTGACCGGCAATTCCTGCAGGCCAATTGCCCGGCATACGCCGGCGATTTGACTGCGGGGTTTGAACAGATTCCCGCTGCCGGCGCCCGCTGGCGCGACCGACCAGGGCCATCCATCTACGGGA
>NZ_JBFUMO010000475.1:0-4588 GCF_054049355.1 Roseateles sp. P5_E11
CCGTTTGCCTTCGACAGCCTCTCGATGACCGCGTAGGTTTCCGCGTCAACGCGGATAGGTGGCAGCAGCTTCAAGCCGAGCTTGGCATCGATCTCGGCCTCACGCTCGGGGCTGACGGGCACATGGTCGGGTGCAGGCGCGGGGGATTGGGCGGCACCAATGCGATGGGCGCGCTCTGCGAATCGCACGCCGGCAGTGAAATCGTGGCGCTCGCCGCCCCATTGCTCCCGGCCTCGCTCGATTTGGATGGATGTCAGCGCCGTCCCCTTGGGCTGCTCCTGGGAAGCCAGGGCCTCGAAGCGCTTGATGTTCTCGCGCTCGTTCTCCATGCCCCAGCAGGCGACAACGAGCGCGGGGACGTGCCACCCATTGACGCAGAAGCCGACGCCGAACAGGCGCTGGTCCTCGCGAGCCTTGTCTTGCTCTGCGCCCAGGACCGCCGCAGATGTCGGGTAGTCCAGCCGATATGAGGCCGGCTGAACCTGGGCGACTGAGATCCCGACGCTGTACCCGACCCACACTGCATCGCGCAGATCCTGGCGGTCCATATCTACCCCGGCCTGTTTGGCGGCCTCGCGCAGATCGGTTTGGCCGTCCCCCTCTGCTGGGGCTGGTGCTACCCGTCCTGCGATCCGCAGGGCTTCGTCGGCCTTGGCCTGCGTGATGTGGCCAGCTGCAACCAGGGCGCGCAGGGCGAAGTCGGTGTGACTGGCCCGGGGCTGGGCGGCAAGGGCGGCGCGGGCGCAGTCAGCGCCGTAGCGCTCGATGCAGCGAGCCTCCAGCGCCGTCCATGTGTGCGTGTGGGGCTCTGGGTGCCCTGGCAGGGGCGGCAGAACGTCGGTAAGCCATTGGATCGCGCCTGCACCCTCAGGGGCTGGGATTGGCGCCGCCCCAATCTGGACCGTGATCGATGGCGAGGGCCATGCCACAGGCTCAGCATTGGGCGCCGGGTTGGTCCACCCATAGACCTGCGGGTAGTGCGCGCCGGCCGCCAATTGCTGAATGGTGGGCTCGGCAGGCCCTGCTGCTGCTTTGGCAGCGCGGTAGCAGGCGTTCCAGCCGTCGCGGTAATCCGGGCTGACGTGCGACGCCTGCGGGTGGTACGGCAGGAACTCGTTGCCTGCCTTCCACTGGTCAGGCTGGGCACATGAAATTTCTTTGTTCGAATCAGGCATGGACAGCCTCCAGTCCCAACACGCGAGCGATGGCCTGCGCATCGGTCTTGGGCTCGCTGGCGATGCCCAGGGACTCCGAGCGCCCGTAGCACCGCACCTTGCCGCCGCCGATCTCAGCGAAGCCGGCTGACACCACAGGGTTGCGCTCCTCCTGCTGGGCTGCCTCGGCGACGTGTTTGTGCCAGACGTGGTCCGTGTAGGGCCACAGGATCACGCCGGTCAGTTGGCAATTGATGTACTTGAACTTCATGATGTGCTCGCGGAGGTGCTGGGATTGGCGGGGGCGGCCTGTGTGGCGCCAGGGGCTTGGATTGCGGCAGCGGCGCGCGTTATGGCTCGGCGAGCTGCAGCCATGGGATCGCCCTTCAAGAACTCGGAGCAACCGCCGCCGGTCCCGTTGATCGCCATCGCCCATGCGTGCCCATCGGTGACGCTGATTTCCATGTTCAGCTTCACCGCCAGCCCCAGGGCGTCGCCGCCGCTTTTCAGCGAGCTCCAGATTGAGTAGGTGCCGTCAGCGTCAATGCTGGTCTTGACCCAATCGTCATCGGTCCAGCCTTCGACAGGCACGCCAGCAGCCTGCGCTGCCCGTTCCAGCAGTTCGCGGTCGGTCATTCGGCGCTCCCAGCAGTGACAGGGGCTGGGATGCCGTGAGCGCGCTCGACAAGCTGCTTCACGACCCATGGCGTCGGCATGTAGGCCGTGACCTTGTGATGGACCGGGACGCCAGCCAGCAGATCGTTGAACTCGGAGGCGCTCAGCGGCTCGCGGTTGGCCGGCGCCGACACGGCAGGGGCTGCGGCGAGCAGGGCGCGGTAGGCTTGCTTGACGGCCACAATGGCGTTTCCCAGCTCGCCGGCTGACTTGATGGACTGGATGTGGATGCCTGGCCTGTTCGCCACCTTGCCGGCGTTGTTGGCATCTGTCAGGGCCTGGGACGCCGCGTCTTCTAGGCGCTGAAACAGCTCGAAGGCGTCGGCCAGGGATTTCCCATCCCCTGCGCGGGCACCGGCAGGCAGTGCGTCCAAGGCGTCGGCGAGTTGGCGAATCATGGCCGCGTGCTGCTGCTTGTTTGGCAGCCAGCCGGCTTCGTACAGGCGGGCATCGTTGCGAGCGCGCTTGATCAACTCGGCAGGCTCCGGCAGCGGCACTTCTGGCGCTTTAATGGCGGGAGTGTTCATGGGTCAGCGGATCTGCAAGCTCTTGCGCGTCTCGACGTGGGCGCCGGGCACTTCAGTTCCGGCCTTGATCGCATCGGCAATCGCCTTCTTGTCCGGCTCCGGGTCTGGCGCTGGCTTGGTACGCATGTACTCGGCAGGGATCAGGTCCGCGCCGTCGATGACCACGGCCGTGGACTTGCGGAAGCTGATCGCCACGCCCGGCCCTTCGACCTTCTCAATGCTGCACGCCTCCAGATTGCTGGCGAGGTACTCGCGCATGCGCTCGGCACGGGCTTCGATGGCCTTGGCGCGCTCGTTGGCATCCTTGGCCCACTGCTTGCAGTTCGCGGCATCGGCCTCGAAACAGCGAACCATCAGGGCCACGTTCTGCGCCTTCACCTCCAGATCACCGGAAAGGCTCTCCAGGGTGTCGGCGATGGTTTGTTCGTCGAGATCCAGCTCGGCCAGCTTGTTGGCGGCGTCTCGGTACTCGCTGGCGATGACGTAGAGCGCAGTCATGCGGCCACCTTGGTTTTTGCCTTCTCAGCCTTGAGCGCGGCACTGGCGCGGATCTGCTGGATGGCGTCTTCGTCGTTCTCGGCCGTGGCCGTGGCGACAGCCGCGTCAACCACGCGCTTGAGCTCGCCCACGGTCCCGGCCGCGTCGATGGCTGCGAACTGATCCGCCAGCCAGTGGGCGCGGGCATCGCGGCGGGCCGCCACGTCGTGCGTCGTGAAGTCGGCGTCCGTCTCCGGGCTTGCCTCGGTCGGGATGCAGAAGGTCAGCAGCGCGAGGTACTTGTAGGCCGCGCTCATGGCCTTGTTCGTGGCCTTATCGGCGCTGTCCATGGCCTCGCCGTAGGTTGCTACGGTGTGCTTGCTGCCGTCCTCGGCGCTGACGAGATCGAACTCGACTTGCACGGTGACGTAGAAGAGGGCGCCGCCGTTCTTCGTCTCGCGCTCGGTGACGGTGCGGCTGATCACGCGGGGCAGGATCAGCAGTTGCGCCTCCACCAGGGCCGACGACAGCGCGTTCAAAACGTCGTCGATGCCTCGGAAGTTGTAGCCCTGCGTCTTGTTCTGCCGGGCCTTGCTGATGCCGTCATGGCTCATCGCGGCGGACACGTTCTTGATTGCTTGGTAGACCTTCATGGCGTCCTCAAAACGGGGTGGGTTGATTGCGCATGAGCCACAGGCACCAGCGCAGGAAGCGGACCCGAACCCGGGCCGGCTTGTCGTTGAGCCGTTGGCGGGCGGCGGCCCATGTGTCGCTGGGGTCGGTCATGTCAGGCCTTCTTGCCGGTTGAGCCCATGATTGCGGTCATGTGCTCGCGGGCGAGTGAGCGCAGAGCTTCGCGGCGCTCCTGCACGCTCAGGATTTGCTTGATGTCCGTGGCCAGCTCGGACGCCATGTGGTTGACCATGCGGTCCACCATCTCGGACTCGATGCGCTCGGCGAACTTCTTCAGCAGGGCCTCGCGGTCCACCAGCGCCCAGGCTTGCGCCATCCACTCAGGCGGCAGCTTCAGGCGAGCCTCGTAATTCGGCATCAGCCAGCCGCCGTCGCCGATGAACTTCAAGACCGCGTGCTCAGCGGCGGCCTTGACCTTGGCGTCGAAGTCACTCATCTCAATTGCTCCCGTCAATCAGCGCCCCGGCCACATACACGGCCAGGACAAACACAAGGGCAAGCCAGGGCCTGCGGCAGAAGTGGCGCTCAAGCGGGAAGCCGAGCAGGATCAGCGGCTCGCGCATCACGGCTTGTCCCCGAGCGCCAGCAGCATCGCGAGGGCGTCGCTATCAGGGCCGCCAGCGATGAGCCAGACGCAGAAGCAGAGAGCCAAAACCACGCCCAAGCCTTTCAGCATCAGCATCCCAACTTCGGCATCAGCGCTGGCGCCTTGGTCGTCGTATTCCTCCGGCAGGCGGTCGATGACGACGGGCATGCAATCGCAGTCGCCCGGAGTGCCGACATTGCAGGAGCCGCAGGTCATCGGCCACGCAACGCGCTTTGCCCTCTCCTCAGCCTCAACCTCATCAAGAGGTCTTGCCCTGTGGGCGCCAGTGAAGTGCTTCAGCTCGGCTGCGTTCTCTGCGGCCCAGTCGTGATGTGCGTGGACGCTCATTCGTCATCCCCTTCGCCGCGCGCGGCAGAAAGCATTTCGTCCTGCCTGTCCTRCATCCGGCGCTCGTAAGCCGCGCGCTCGTCTGCCTCGTCTTGGTCTGCTGCTGCGATATCGCGCTTGACCTGGGC
>NZ_JBFUMO010000476.1:0-4584 GCF_054049355.1 Roseateles sp. P5_E11
CGCGCGTGCCACTGTTCAGGTTCAGCTCCAGCACGCCACTGGTGCCGATGTCGAACTGGCGGGACAGGGTGGTCGAACTCAGCCGCAGCGTACCGCCGTCGATGATGGTGGAGCCGGTGTAAAGGCCGGCTGCGCTCAGGTTCACCGTACCGGGCCCCGTCTTCCACACGCTGCCTTCACCACTGATCCGGTTCAAATGCTCCTGGTTGCCGGCGAGATTGAAGACGAGCTTGCCCCCTGGGCCCAGTGTGCTGTCACCGTTGAGCTGGCCATCGCTGCCACCTTGGCCGATCTGAAGCGTGCCCTGGATGTTCAGCGTGCCTGTACCGGGCGCCAGCCACAGGAAGCCGCTGTTGATCTGTGTGTAGCCGGCGGCAATGCCCAGCGAGCCATACACATTGAGCCTGCTGCCGGCCAGCAGATTGAAGCTGCCGGCCTCGGCTGCACCCAGCACCAGGTTGCCGTGAAGCTCCAGCGTGTTGCCGTTGTTGAGGGTGCCACCGGCGGAGTCCATGACAAAGCCTGACCCCAGGGACAGGCTGCCCTGGTTGTCGATCACGCCGTGGTTGCTGAGCTTGCCGGCGACTGATAGCGTGCCGCGGTTGCTGATGAGGCTGTCGCCGTAGCCGGGCGAGGCCTTCTCATTGGACAGCGTAGCGCCGGCGAGCACGTTGACCACCGCGTCGCGCTCGATCTCGATCTGCGCGCCGCCGCTGTTGTCAATGCGGCCGCCAGCCATCACAAGGACCGAGGAGCTCCTGTCGAACAGGGCTCGCGCATGGTCGCCATTGTCGATGCGGCTGCCGGCATCGCTGATTTCGGTGCGACTGCCGGCTGCGAAGGTGGCCAGGACGCCGCGCCCCCGGTTGCTCAGCATCGACCCACCGCGGTAGGCGGTGGTGCCGGTGACCACCAGGTCGTCAATGCGGGTGGGGTTGCCCTCCAGCGTGAGGCTGGTGCGCACGCCGCTGAGCGTGGTCGAKCCCGAATAGACCTTCAGCGTGTCGCGGCTGATGTTGGAGTTGCTCTCGTACAGGCAGTTGTTCAGCCCGGTGTCGCCCAGGCTGAGGCCCACCGCTTTGACCTCGAAGCCGCAGCCGTAGTGGCCACGCAGGTCTTGGTCCAGGTCGGCGCTCAGCGAGGTCTGGATGCTGGCGTCGCCGAGGAAGTAGTTGCGCCCCACCAGCTTGCCGGGGGTGCCGGCAAAACGCAGCTTGATGTCGCTGCCCAGAGCAAAGCTGACCTTGCCGTCCAGATGGTCGATGAAGGACTCGGCGCCGCCGGCGCCGGTGATGACCTCTTGCACCGGCTGATCGAACACCAGCTTGACGAACACCGGCGCGGTGGGCGCGAAGTCGAAGTTCATGCCCATGGACGGGCCGGCATTCACGCTGAGGAAATTGGTCTCGAGGCTGAAGCCTTTTTCGGAGCCCCTGAAGCGCAGCGGGTTGGCGACGCCGTACAGGGGCGGCAGCATGGCCCCCAGCTCCCAGCCGCCACGCAGCACCTCGTTGCCGCAATGCAGGGCGCCGCCCGTCAGCGCCGAACAGTTACCGGCCTTGACGGTGTCGAGCATGAAGGTGTTGGTGCTGCCGATCAGGAAATCCTGGCCCAGGGCCGGCACCGCCACCGGCTTGCCCAGGACCGTCAGCATGGCGCTCGCGGCGCTGTCGAAGTTGAGCAGCGAGAACTTGCCCGGGTTCACCCCGAACTCGAAGCTGGTGCTGGTGCAATCGACAAAGCAGCCCTGCACCGCGACCTTGGCATCGAAATTGAACAGACCGGACACGGAGGCCTGCACGCTGGGCAGATAGGGCGTCAGGGTGGCCGCCGCTTTCAGGGTGTCGCGGGCTTTGACGATGAAGTTCTGCCCCTTGGTAAAACTGTCGGGCAGGGTCAGCACGGGGTTGAAGCTCTGGCTGAAATCCATCGATCCACCCCGCGCGCTGGCCGAGAACTCCAGCCCGATCCGGCCCGAGCTTTGCATGCTGGCCGCGACGCCGTAGCGGCCCAGGTACGTGTTGAAGATCGGGTCGTAAACGTTGGTGAAGCCGCCGAAGTTGAACAACTCCTGCGCGGCGACACCCGCATAGGTGCCCCAGCTGGTCTGCAGCGCATAGCTCGCGGTGGCCGTGCCGCCGGCATTGCCCCACAGGCTCTGGCCCGTGGCGCTGAAGCTGACCTGGTCGCTGAGGGTGGTGCCTTGGGCCGCCAGGCCCGGCATCAGGCCCAGGCCGATCAGCAGGCTCAGCCGCGACAGCGCCGGCATCACGCGGACGGTGTGCGGGTGGCGGGCAGGCTGGGTCTTGCCGGGCTGGCGTGTCTTCATGGTGGCTCTCCCTGATAGCGGTGCAGCGTGACTTTCTCCGCACTCTGGCCAACCCACCTTTGCCAAACCGCAGAAAACCTGTGCTGGTTCGTCGTCTAGCAAAAATAACCAGATGTAAACGGCCTGCAAAGACGGTTGACAATCGCCGCGATGAGTGAAGCTCTCGCCACGCATGACGACATGGCTCCGCCAGGCGCGGCGCGGCTGTTGCTGATCGACGATGCGCCCGAGCAGTTGCGCCAGCTCAGCGATCTGCTGGCCCGCCACTACCGGCTGCTCCATGCCGCCGACGGGCTCGGCGGCTTTCACCGCGCCCAGGCGCAGCGGCCCGACCTGATCCTGCTGGACCTCGTGATGCCTGGCATGGACGGGCATGCTGTGTGCCGGCTACTGAAGGCCGATGCGGCCACCTGTGAGATCCCGGTGATCTTTCTCTCTGCCCAGGCGAGCGCGCAGCAACGGCTGGACGGCTTGCGCCTGGGGGCGGTGGACTACATCGCCAAGCCCTTTCTGGCCGACGAGGTGCTGGCGCGGGTCTACGTCCATCTGCCGCGCGCCAAGACCGCGCCGGGGCGCTGCGATGGCGCACACGACCCCGAACTGGCCTTCGTCAACGCAGCTACCCAGCTCATTGGCGAGCAGTTGGAGGACCTGCCCTCGGTGGGCGACCTGGCCGAGCGCCTGGGCTTGAGCGAGCGACGCCTGTCCACGCTGTTTCGCAGGCACCTCGGCCTGACGGTGTCGGGTTTCATCAGCGAGGAGCGCATCCGCGTCGGCTGCCACCTGCTGGCCGCCACGCCCATGAGCGTGCAGGACATTGCCTTCGACGTGGGTTTCACCACGGCGTCCAACTTCTCCACCGCCTTCCGCGAGCGACTGGGGCTGACGCCGCAGGCTTGGCGCCAGCACCAGCGCGACGGCGGCACCGCTTGACCCGGCGCTGGCTGACCCGGCTGCTGAGCCTCGCGCTGGCCCTGGCCGCCTGGACACCATTGCATGCGCAGCCGCCACCAACGCCTCAACCAGCCTGGCAGTTGCTCGAAGACCCCGGCGGCGCCCTGACGCTGGACGACGTGCAGGCGCGAGCCGCCGAGTTCAAGCCCCACCAGCCGACTGGCCATCTGCGCACCCCCGGCTACACACGCACCGCGCTGTGGGCCCGGCTGGAGCTGCCCGCCAACGCCCAGCCGGAGACGCTCTGGCTGGTGATGACGCTGACGCGCATCGAGCACGCGCAGCTGTGGGTCCAGGCGCCCGACGGGCAATGGCGCTACACGCAAGCTGGCCTGCGGGTGCCTCACGAGCAATGGCCGCTGGACACCAGCGACGTGAGCTTCGAGCTGCGCCCGGAGCCCGGCCGGCCGCTGCGCCTGATGCTGCGCGAGTCGGGCCGCACCTACGCCTCCTTCGACGCGCTGCTGTGCCGGCCGCGCGACTGCTTCACTGAGAACCGCGACACCACCCTGGCCATCGCCGTGCTGGCCGGCAACCAGATGCTGGCCGCCGCCGGCTATCTGCTGCTGTTCTTCTTCTGGCGCCGGGCGGCATTCGCGCTGATGGCGGGCTCGGTGGCGGCCTACGGCCTTTACGAGCTGAGCCTGCACGGCCTGAGCTTTCAGTACCTCTGGCCCAACGCCACCGGCTGGGCGCCGCGCAGCTTGGTGGTGCTGATGGGCACGGCACAGCTGCTGAACTCGCTGGCCGTGGCAGCCATCCTGCCACTGCGCCGCGCCGCGGCGGCGCTGCGCTGGGCGCTGGCTGCCGCCTGGCTCGCCATCGGCACCGCCCTGTTGACCGCGCTGTGGGGCGACTACCGGGCCGTGGCGCCGCTCGTCAACGCGCTGACGGGGCTGTGCGGCCTGCTGACCCTGGTGCTGGCCGGCTGGGCCTGGTGGCGTCGCCTGCCGTTGGCCGGCTGGGCCGCGCTGGTGATGGCGTCTGCGGTGGTGGGCGCGCTGCCGCGTTACGCCTATGTGCTGGGCTGGCTGGAGCTGGGGCCGGTGATGTGGCTGACCACGCCCGTCGTGCTGCTGCTGTCGCACCTGATCCTGCTGATGGCCCTGGTGCAGCAGGTGGTGCAGCAGCGCCGCACCRAGCTGGCCGCGCAGGCGCAGCTGCTGCAGGAGCGGGCCGCGCGCAGCCAGGAGCTGGAGCGGCAGGTGGCGCAGCGCACCGGCGAATTGCGCGATGCGCTGCAGGAGGCCCGCAGCCAGCACCAGCAGCGCAGCCGCCTGCTGGCCTTCATTGGCCACGAC
>NZ_JBFUMO010000477.1:0-4576 GCF_054049355.1 Roseateles sp. P5_E11
GTACAGCAGGCCAAAGTTCTTCAGATGCGCGTCGCCATTGCGGACCATGACGGAGAAAGCGACCTGCTCGAAGAAGCGGTCGAGGTCGGCTTGCGGCAGTTGCAACTGCCTCAGCAGCCCCGCGATGCGCTCGTAGCTGCCGTGGTATTTGCGGTCGGAGAGTGTGTCGCGCACGCGCTGGCCGGATAGCGCTGCGATGTCTTCGAAGCCGAGGCGCTCCACCGTTCCATCTGTCTTCAGGAGGGTGTCGAAGCGCTCCAGCACCAGCATCTGGCCGTCGTGCGACAGGTCAAACACCGGCGTAGGGATGCCGCCCAGGTTGGCTGCACGCAGGCACAGGTATTCGTTGGCCGCCAGACCGGGATAGGCCTCGCTCGCTGCCTTCACGATGAGCGTCGGAATAGGCACCGCAATCCGCACCTCGGGCACCATGATCTTGGGCTGCATGCCGGCAATGCCCGCGCCGGTGCTCAGATAGGCCGCCACCAGGTCGTTGAACACCTGGGGCGAGTAGGCCATGCCAAGTAGGCTCTCCTTGCTCAGCGGCACCGCTGGCTGCGGCGCGTCAGCACCCGGGATGCGATAGCCGAGGCGACCAATGCCGTTGTCGCCGATGAGGGCGAGCATGTGCATGGCTGTGGTCTGCTGCTTCGGGAACAACGCCCGGATGCGCATGAACAGATCGCCCTCGGGCAGGTTCTGGTCCATGGGCGGGAAGAGGTCGCCGTCCGTCCACGTGAGCCTGACCGCCGCCGGCATCAGCAGCGCGACGGACGGCTGCTCGGCGGACGCCTCCAGGTACCGGAACTCGTAAGTCGACGCCTTGAGCAACTGGCCCGCACCCACGCGCGACCCGATGGACACATCGAGCTGCGCGATGCGCTCAGGCAGCATCGTCATCCTTGTTGAAGGCCGCAGCCACTTCCTCCATCGTCGGCAGGCCCACCGGCTCCAGGCGCATGGCCAGGTTCAGCGAGCGCAACACGTCGAACAGCGACGACACGGAGGCCTCCTCGCCGCCCTCCAGGCGGTAGATCACTTCACGCACCCGCCCCGCTCGCTCGGCCACGGCCTTCTTACTCAGGCCCAGGGCTTCGCGCCGCTGCTGCAGCAGTTCGCCAAGTTCGGCGGGAAGTCGAACACTGCCAGTCATAGCTTGCATTTTCTATAAATATCAGAACTTTGCAAGCCATGACTTGCATGCATCACCACTGCAGATCTGCAGCGAGCCAGGCCAAGTCGCCAAGCGCGAAGGCCGGAACGCTCCGTAACCCATAGAATCCGACCCGCGCGCCGCCCCGTGTGGCGCGTCTTCGCTAGGGGTGTTGATGGCCTGGCGCCATCGACTGAGACAGTCCCTTTGAACCTGATTGAGGTAATCCTCGCGCAGGGAAGCACGCTGAAAGCCCAGGCCGAATCTTCGTCTCCCGCCCCTGAGCTCTGTCGTTTGCCGACCTGCCATCGCTTTGCAATTCGATGGCAAACCACCGTATTTCTCTTTCCATCCTCGCCGCCGCCTCCGCGCTGCTCGCCGCCAGCCTCGCTTCGGCCCAGACCCTGCCCCAAGTCAGCGTCTCGGGCAAAGCCACCGAGGCCGTGCCCAGCCTGTCCGGCTTCAACGACCCGCCGGCCAAGTTGCCGATGCAAGCGCTGAGCCTGTCGGCGGAGCGGCTGGATGACCTCGGCATCAGCCAGCTCTCGGGCATCACCAAGCTCGACGCTTCCATCTCCGACGCCTACAACGCCGTCGGCTACTGGTCGCAGCTCAAGATCCGCGGCTTCGATCTCGACAACCGCTTCAACCTGCGCCGCGACGGCCTGCCCATCACGGGCGAGACCGCGCTGTCGCTGGTCAACAAGTCCGGCATCGAGGTGCTGAAGGGCAGCTCCGGCATGCAGGCCGGCACCAGTTCGCCGGCCGGCATCGTCAACTTCGTCGTCAAGCGCCCGCTCGCCGAAGACGGCACGGCGCTGATGCTCGAAGCCATCCAGGGCGGCTCGGTGCAGGCCAGCGTTGACCACTCGCAGCGCTTCGGCGCCAACCGCGAGTTCGGCGTGCGCGTCAACCTCGCCGCGGCCCACCTGGACCCGACGCTGCGTGACAGCAAGGGCCGCTCGCACACTGCCGCGCTGGCCACCGACTGGCGCATCAGCCCCGACACCCTCGTCGAGGCCGAGGTCGAATTCAACCGCCAGAGCCAGCCCAGCCAGCAGGGCTTCAGCCTGCTCGGCAACCGCCTGCCCGACGCCAAGAGCGTCGACCCCAACCTGAACCTGAACAACCAGCCCTGGAGCCTGCCCGTCGTCTTCGACAACACGCACGCCTCGCTGCGCGTGCAGCAGAAGCTGGCCGGTGAATGGCGCGCCCAGGCGGCGCTGGGCATCCAACGCCTGCGCACCGACGACCGCCTAGCCTATGCCTACGGCTGTAGCGACGCCAATGGCGATTACTACGCCGACCGCTTCTGCCCGGACGGCAGCTACGACCTCTACGACTTCCGCAGCGAGAACGAGCACCGCGACACGACGGCGCTGGACATCTCCGCCAGCGGCCCCGTGCAGCTCGCCGGCCTGCGCCATGACCTCACCGTCGGTGGACTGAGCAGCCAGTTCAAGAGCCGCTTCCAGCGCCAGGCCTACAACTACGCGGGCACCGGCAACGTCGACGGCAGCGCCGTGACGCCCGCCGCGCCGGATCTGACGGACGAGAACACCAACCGCGACGAGCGCAGCAACGAGCTCTACCTGCGCGACCGCGTCGCCCTGAGCGCCGACACCAGCGCGTGGCTGGGCTTGCGCCACACCCGCCTGCATCGCGAGAGCGTGCGAACCGACGGCTCGCGTGCGACCGACTACTCACAGGGCGTCACCACGCCCTGGATCGCGCTCAGCCACGCCATCGCCAGCGACTGGCTGCTCTACGCGAGCTGGGGCCAGGGCATCGAAAGCGAAGTGGCGCCCAACCGCAAGCGCTTCGTCAATGCCGGCCAGGCGCTGCCCGCGCTGAAGAGCCGCCAGACGGAAATCGGGCTGAAGACCGGCACACAGCGCGTCGAAGGCTCGCTGACCGTCTTCGACATCCGCCGCCCCGCGTGGCGCGACATCGTGCTGCCCGGCTTCACGGAATGCAGCGCCGACAACAGCTGCGAGCGCCGCGCCGACGGCTATGCCCGCCATCGCGGCGTGGAAGCCAGCGCCGATCTGAAGTGGAGCGGCGGCGGCCTGTTCGCCAGCGCCATGCGCTTGCAGGCGCGCCGCCAAGGCAGCGCCGACGCCAGCCTCAACGGCCTGCTGCCACCCAATGTGCCGGAGACCACGCTCAAGGCCCACGTGCGCCAGGACCTGTTGCCTGGCCTGCAAGCCCAGCTTGGCTTGCGCCACGAGGGCAGCCGCTTCGCCACGCCCGACAACAGCATCGCGGTGCCGGCGTGGACTGTGGCCGATGCGGGCCTGCGCTACATGCAGGGCGTGGGCAACCAGACCTGGATCTGGCGCGTGGCCGTCGACAACCTGACCAACCGCCGTGCCTGGMGCGAGTCGCCGTGGCAGTTCGAGCACAGCTACCTCTACCCGCTCGCACCGCGGACTTTCCGCACGAGTCTCGAGGTCCGGCTCTGAGGCCCCCGAAAGAACTGCTATAGTCACGGGCTCTGTTCCTCGATAGCTCAGTCGGTAGAGCGCCGGACTGTTAATCCGTAGGTCCCTGGTTCGAGCCCAGGTCGGGGAGCCACAGAAAACCCGCAAAGGCTGGCCCATCGCCAGMCTTTGCAACAACAGCGAGCCGCAACCGCACGGCAAGCAAAAATACCGATCAATTCCTCGATAGCTCAGTCGGTAGAGCGCCGGACTGTTAATCCGTAGGTCCCTGGTTCGAGCCCAGGTCGGGGAGCCAAATCAGAAGCCTCGTTGCGCAAGCAGCGGGGCTTTTTTCTTTGCGCGTCTCGCAGCGATGGTCACGGGTGATGAACCGGCGCTTGAACTTGCGCTGGCACCTGCTCAAGCTTCCTCCCAATAGCAAAACGCTAACCAAGTGATACAAGTGCTTGGTCCAGCATCAGGGAGGAAAACAAAGTGGACTTCATCGATCAGCTACGCGTGCTGTCAACGCGCATCGCAAACACGAAAGCGTTGATCCAGACTGAAGAGGAGACCAAGAACGCCATGGTCATGCCATTCATCCAGGCACTGGGATACAACGTCTTCGACCCGCTGGAAGTCACGCCGGAGTTGGTGGCGGATGCCTGCTAGTGAAGCCAGTTCAATAGCGCGAAGCGTTGTTCGGCCCAACGACTCAACAAAGTCGAATTGGTGCGCAAGACCAGCGACATTAGCAGGGGCGGAGGTGTCTAGACCTAAGGCTCCCCGCCAAGACGCTCAGGCTGGGCCCCCAAGGATTAATTGCCCCCACATAGGCCTTCGACCTAACACGATGATCTTTCGGATCAGCATTGCGYAATGTTCCTGACATTCGCGTAATACCGAGAGGCTCGGGACCTTGTCGCCTGAGATCTTGCAAATATCCTCGACCTTGCCGTCATGAACGGCAGTTGATCTCAGGGCGTACATGGCATTGAAA
>NZ_JBFUMO010000478.1:0-4576 GCF_054049355.1 Roseateles sp. P5_E11
CAGCAGCGTCGCGCTGCCGCCTTCGAAGGAGAGCTCGTCCACCGTCAGCTGCACCTGCAGCCCGCGACCGAAGGCGATGGGGCCCGGCGCCGGATGGCGACGCACGATGGGCAGCGTGGTGACGGAGCGCACGCCCTCGATCTGCCGCAGCAGGCCGGCGCCGGAGCTTTGGCCGAACAGGCCGAGCAGTTCGCGCAGGGCCAGCGCGCCGCGCTCGGGATCCTCGTCGACCAAGGACAGGTAGTTCAGCGAGAGCAGCGACAGCAGCCGCCAGGCCAGTGCGCCTTCGCGCGCCGCGCTGCCGGGCCGCGACGGGCCGGCCACGACGGCGACATGGTCGACGGGCGCACGGGTCTCCAGCGTCAGGCCGCCATGATCGCGGCCGGCGGGCATGAAGAGGGGCAGGTCGCGGTTGGTGCAGCGGATCTTGGCGGCAAGCTGGCGCAGGTCGGCCCGGTAAGGCGCGCGCTGCAGATCCACGAGGGACAAGAAAACCTCACTGCCGACATAGGCCGAGCGCGGCCCCTCGCGCTTGGCGCGGTCGCTGGCCAGACGCGGCTCGCGCAGCAGGCTGAAATAGCCGGAGGCGCCGGCCGGGTCGGCGTGGGGCACGTCGAACAGCGGCAGGAACTGCAGCTCGTCGGTGTCGCTGGAGAAGCCGGTGACCGAGGCGACGTCGAACACCTCGAAGTCGGCGCCGGCTAGCCGGTCGGGGATGACCTGGAAGGCGGTGGCGCTGTCATCGACGGTGATGCGCTCGGCGCGGCGCTCGAAGAGGTTGATGGCCGGCACGCAATTCAGGCTGAAGTTGGCCGGTTCGCCGCCACCCTCCAGGCTGGCTTCGTAGCGGTCGAACAGCAGCACCAGTTCGAAGGTGTTGCCCGTGCAGGCGGCGAAGCTGGGCTTGAGGCCAGCAACGTCGATGAACAGGAAGCGCTGCGGGAAGGCGAAGTACTCCTGCATCAGCCGCGTGCCGGACAGGCCGCGCAGCGTCACCGGCAGCATGGCCYCGTCATCGGCCAGGCCGACGTGGTGCACGCGGTTGGCCGGGATGAACTGGCGCTTGGCCGCAGCCTCCTTGCCACCAGGCCCGGCCAGCACGCCCACGCAGCGGCAGGTGGCGAGCTCGTGCAGCTTCAGCGCCACGTCCTGAAGGCCACCCATGAAGAAGCGCAGGCTGTCCAGCGGCAGCCGCGCGAAGCTCATGCCGCTGGGCAGCTCCATGCGCACGCGCACGCCGCTCTTGGGTCGCTCGCGCAGCGGCAGGCCGCTGAAATTGATGTCGGTGGCGCTGAGGAAGTATTCGACCTGGCTGACCCGGATGGGCGTCAGCGTGACCGGCTGGGCGGTGCGGAACTCGCAGCGCGTCGGCCCCAGCGGCGTCTTGGCGCCCATCAACGCGCTGCCGCGCGGCAATGTGAAGCCGGCGATCAGGTTGGGGTCCTGGGCGGGCTCGAGCTGAGCCACCAGCATGGACGGGATCGGCGCGCCAAGGTTGGGGCAGACCATGTCCAGCAGCGCCTGGGCGAGCTGGGGGAACTCGGCATCCTGCTTGAGCTGCACGCGCGCGGCCAAGAAGGCCGTGCCTTCGAGCAGGCGTTCCACATAGGGGTCGGCAACCTCCAGGCCCTCCATGCMCAAGCGCCCGGCGATCTTGGGAAACTCGCGCGCGAACTCACCACCCATCTCGCGGAGATAGCGCAGTTCCTGGTTGTAGTAGCGGAGGAGGCGGGGGTCCATGATTCGGAGTGTCTCAAGCCCTCAGGTCACGCACCGCGGCCTGACCGGTGTCGACATCGACATCCGCACTCAACAGCAGCTCCAGCGGCACCGGCTGGTTCCACATCTGGCCCTTGATAGTCAGCCGCAAGCTGGTGGGGCGCAGGCCGGTGCTCATGTCGTTGGCGATGCGCACCTCCACCGTGTCCGGGTCCAGTCGCGGCTCGAAGCGGATGATGGCCTGGCGCACCTGGGCCTCGATGAGGGGGAACTGGTGGATGGTCATGGTCTGCCCGGTCAGGGGCAGGATGCCGAAATTCAGCACCGAGTCGCGCGCATGCGGCAAGCTCTTCCACAGCGCCGTGCGTTCGGGGTCGTTGCGGTTGCCGATGTCCGGCTCCTCGCAGACCGCGTTGAACAGCCAGGAGAGGTCGCGCAGCACGGCCTCGCGCAGCTGCTTGCGGCTCAGTACGCGGGCCTCGAGGGCCTCGACCTTGGAGCTGGCATCGTTGTCGGTGAGCCGGTCCAGCAGCGAGGGTTGGAGGCGGTCCTGGGCACCGAAGCTGGCCATCAGTTGCCTTCGGTCTGCGTGGCCTCGCTGGCGTCGAAGAGAATTTCTCTGACGGCCATCAGGTCGTGGTCGCCGATGTCGCTGGTCAGCACGCGCTGGCCCAGGCCGGCATAGCGGTCCTCGCCTGGCAGTGCTTGCCACTCCGTCTTGCGCGCCAGGTTGATGAGGCCATCCTCGCTCTTCTCGGAGCCCGGGTAGCGCGTGGGCACCAGGGCGACGCTGTTGCCGCCATTGGTGAAGCTCAGCTGCGCCGGCATCCAGACGCAGTCGCGCAGGTCCTCGGGCGCGTCGAAATGGATCTTGGCCAGGTGCTGGAAGGGCACCCAGGTGTAGTGGCCGTTGAGGCAGACCTCGAGCACCGGGCCGAGGCGTGAATCGGCGTCGGCGAGCCACTCGAAGCGCTGGCCGTCGATGCTGCCCGCACTCGTCGGCGCGGCCTCGAAGGCCTTGGTGGCGAGGTCAGCCGCAAGCTGGTGGTTGCCCTCGGCCTGCTGCTTGAGGGACTCGATCAACTGGGCCACCCAGGCCTCGGGCTGGCCGAAGACAACCGGCGTGCGCTTGCCAGCAAACACCTGGGCGCGCAGCAGCTCGCAACGGATGGCGTGGCCGACGGTCTCGCGCATCGGGATGGCCAGCTTGTCCATGTCGGCGACGACATTGAGCTGGGTGTGGGCGCGTTCCCACTGGCCGAGCACGCTGAGCAGCTGGGACATGAAGGTGCGCAGCTTGGGATCGGCCGGCTTGGCGCGCACGGCCTCGGTCAGCTTGGCGAGTGCGGCGCGCGGGTCGCCGGCGCGGAGTAGCTCTTCGGCGGCTTGTTGGGGAGAGAGATCAGAAGCCATGGCCGCAGTCCGTGCAGAAGCGGGCTTGCCGCGAGAGGGTGATGCCGCAGGCCGGGCAGCTCTTGTGCGTGCTGGCCATGTCGAAGCCGCATTCATGGCAGAAGCGCCCGCCCTGGCTGGGCGTCTGGCAGTTGGGGCAGGCCGAGCCACCCCCGCTGGCGGCGCCCTGGCTGGCCGAACCCGCATCCAGCGCGGAACGGGCGGCGCAGTCGCGGCAGCTGTTGCTGCTGCTGTTCCAGCATTCGCGGCCTACCCATTTGCGGCAGCCGGTGCATTTCTCGTACAGCGGTGCCGCGGCGGCCATGGCTTCGGCCAGGGCCTCGGCCTTGGCGCTGCCGCCACCGGCTTCGGCAAACGCGCCGGTGGCCCGGCTGGCCTTGTTCAGGTCGTAGAACATGAAGGCGAAACGGCTCAGCCAGCCCGTGATCTGGCCCTTGCGATAGGGCCTGAAGGCCGAGCGCGAGCTCTCGCCACATTTCTCGCAGAAGAACTCGAACTGGAAGCCGGCCGACACGTCGCTCATCGACGTGCTGACGTCCCGGTAGTTGGTCAGGGCCATGGGAAGCTAGATGGGTGAGCCGATGTTCTTCATCGTGAAGGCGCGCGTCGTGTTCTGCGACGCCGTCTTGGCGACGGCCTGGCCGGTGTTGCTGTGCGAGTAGTGAGATGGCGGGTTCTTGTAGACGTAGGCGAGCGAACCGAATTCGCAGGTCCACTTCTCCATCATCTCCGTCATGGTCTCGTTCACGACCACGTCCAACTCGTATTCCAGCAGGCGGATCTTCTGGATGGTGAAGATCAGCGAAGTGCCGTCCAGGAACGTCGCCGAGCGCCGGTGGATGGTGAGCGTGCCCGAGGGGAAGATGTTGCCCGCCTTCATCGAGTTCAGCATCTGGGTGCTGGCGATGTCGACCCGCTTGGTGAACGTGAATTCGAAGTTGCGGTTGCGTTCGAGGTCCGCGTACTGCTTCTCCCGCTCGCCTTGCAGCGTGGCCGCCTTTTCGGCTTTTTGCGGGTCGGAAGGCGCGAAGGCGTTCGGATCCCTGGCGATGCTTTCGAGCTTCTTGTTGAAAGCCGCGCCGAGGGCATCGCGCTGGTCCTGGTGGGCTTTCCAGTCTGCCTCGGAAAAATTGCCGCCACGCTGGGCTTTCGCGAAAGACTCCTGCAGCCTCTTGTCCCGCTTCTGGTAATCGTCGCTGGCCGCATGCATCGCACGCAACTCGTTGCTGCCTTGCTTGTCTGCTCTGCCGCTCGCGAGGGTGAAGGCCGCTGCCGCCTTGCTGGCGTTCTTGCGCTCGTCCTCGTTGTGCAGCTTCCAGTTGAGCGTCTCCACCAGGATCTGCCCCTGGAAGCCTTCGGACGCTGCTTCGCCCACGACCGGCACGCGGGTGGGGCGCAGCAGAACCAGGAAGATGTCGGCGCCGTTGTTGGACATCAGAGGGCC
>NZ_JBFUMO010000479.1:0-4553 GCF_054049355.1 Roseateles sp. P5_E11
CTCTTTCCGCTCAGCCTGGCGGCCGAGGGTTCGTGCACGCTCGGCGGCAACCTGGCGACGAATGCCGGAGGCACGCAGGTGCTGCGTTATGGCAATGCGCGCGAACTCTGCCTCGGCCTCGAGGTTGTCACCGTGGCCGGCGAGATCTGGCATGGGCTGTCGGGGCTGCGCAAGGACAACACCGGCTATGACCTGCGCGACCTTTTCATCGGCAGCGAGGGCACGCTGGGCGTCATCACCGCGGCGACGATGAAGCTGTATCCGCAGCCGAAGGAGCGCCTGACCGCGCTGGCGGCCTGTGCCTCGCTGGACGATGCCGTCGCCTTGCTCGGCCTGGCGCGCGAGCGCGCCGGCGATGCGCTGACCGGCTTCGAAGTGATGAACCGCGCCTCGCTCGCCCTTGTTGCGCGCGAGCTGCCGCAATTGCCCCAGCCCTTGCCGGCCGCGGCATGGACCGTGCTGCTGGAGTTGTCCGACGCCGAAAGCGCCGAGCATGCACGCAGCGTCTTCGAAGGTCTGCTTGAAACCGCGCTCGAAGGCGGCTGCGTGCAGGACGCGGCCGTTGCCCAGAACATCCAGCAGGCCAAGGCCTTCTGGCATCTACGCGAATCCATTCCGCTGGCCCAGGCCCAGGCGGGGCTGAACATCAAGCATGACATCTCGTTGCCGGTGTCGGCCATTCCCGGCTTCGTCGCCGAGATGGATGCGGTGCTGGCGGCTTATCTGCCCGGCATCGAGGTCATCGACTTCGGCCATCTGGGCGATGGCAATCTGCACTACAACGTGCAGGCGCCGGCCGGCGTGGCGCCGGCGGAGTTCCTGGCCGCGCATGAGGCAGCAATCAACGAACGGGTCTACGACGCCGTGCAGCAGCGCGGCGGCTCGATCTCGGCCGAGCATGGCATTGGCCGGCTCAAGCGCGACGAGCTGGCTCAGCGCAAGGACCCGACGGCCCTGGCGCTGATGCGGGCGATCAAGCGGGCTCTCGACCCGCTCGACCTCCTCAACCCTGGGCGGCTGGTGTAACGGCGACGCGGCGGCCGGTCACGAAACGGCCGGCCTTGACGATCAGGCGGAACACGAAGCGCACCATCACCAGCGCCAGCACCGCTTCGATCAGCGTCAGCACGAAGGCGCCGACCAGCGTGAACCGCGGCACGCGGCGATGGAACTTGGCCAGCGCATGGTCACGGGCCAGCTCGATGCTGTCGTAGAAGGTCGGCACGATGAGCAGCGTCAGCAGCGTCGACGTGATGGTGCCACCGATGATGGCCACGGCCATCGGGCGGTAGAACTCGCCGCCTTCGCCGATGCCGATGGCGACCGGCATCATGCCGGCGATCAGCGCCAGCGTCGTCATCAGGATGGGACGGAAGCGCTTGCGGCCTGCGTGCATCAGCGCTTCTTCGCGATCGATGCCAGCCTTCTCCTCCTGGCGCGTCGCGTCCAGCAGCAGGATGGCGTTCTTGGCCACCAGGCCCATCAGCATGATGACGCCGATCAGGCTCATCAGGTTCAGCGTGCCGCGCGTCAGGATCAGCGCCAGCACGACGCCGATCAGGCTCAGCGGCAGCGACAGCATCACGGCGAACGGCGCCGTGAAGCTGTTGAACTGGATGACGAGCACGAAATACATCAGCGCGATACCGGACAGCAGCGCCGTGATCATGGCCGTGAAAACAACCTGCTGGTCACGTGCCGCACCGGCCAGCTCGATGCCGAAGCCGGGCGGGAAGTCGATCTTCTCGGCCAGCTTCTTGGCTTCGGCGGTGATCTCGCCGGACGAGCGGCCCTGGGCATTGGCGCTGACCGTGATGGTGCGCTTGCCGTCGCCGTGCTGGATCTGGCCCGGGCCCTTGCCCATGGTGACGGTGGCGATCTGGTCCAGCGGCACCATGCGGTTGGTGCCGGTCACCGCGATCGGCAGGCGCTCGATGTTGGCGGCGTCGACGCGGTCGCTCGGGTGCAGGCGGATGGACACGTCGCGGGCCTCGCCGGTCGGGTCGATCCAGTCACCGGCCTCGACACCGGCGAAGGCGACGCGCAGCGCCTGGGCGGCGTCGTTGACCGAGATGCCCATCTGGTTGGCCAGGCTGCGGTCGAGCTCGATCTGCAGCTCGTTCTGCGGGTCCTGCTCGGAGTAGCCGATGTCGACCGCACCCTTGATGCCCGCCATGGTCTTCTGGAAGTCCTGCGTGATCTGCTGCAGTCGGCGCGTGTCGGTGCCGTAGAAGCGGATCTGCACGGGCTTCTGGGCGCCGTTGTTCAGGTCGTCGAGCACGACGTACTCGGCGCCAACCAGGCGGGCGACCTTCTCGCGCAGCTCCTTGGCGACGTCGGCGGCCGAGCGCTGGCGCTCGGTGCTCTTGCCAATGTCGACGTAGATGCGCCCGCCGCTGGCGTTGGGATAGGAGGTCGTCGCCTTGGTTTCCTTCATCGTCGAGGCCAGGGCAGCGGCCGCGTCGAGCTTGAGCTTGGAATAGTCGAGGCTGCTGGAGGCGGGGCTGCGCACCTCGATGGCCAGGAAGCCGGCATCGGCCTGCGGCAGGAAGCTGGAGCCGCCGAACGTCATCTGCAGGAAGATGGCGCCGACGAGGMTGAGGACCGCGAAGGCCGTCATCCAGCGGCGGTGGTGCAACGCCCAGGCGATGACATGGCCATAGCCGTTGGCCACGCCGTCGAACCAGTGATTGAAGCGCTCCAGCAGCCGGCCGAACCCCTTCTTGGGCTGCTCGTGGTAGCCCACGGGGTCGCCCCAATAGGCCGACAGCATCGGGTCGAGCGTGAAGCTGATGATGAGCGATACGACGACCGAGGCCACGACGGTCAGCGCGAAGGGCTTGAACCATTGGCCGGGGCCGTTGCCCATGAAGGCGACCGGCACGAAGACCGCGACGATGGCGAAGGTGGTAGCAGCCACGGCCAGGCCGATCTCGGCGGTGCCCTCGCGCGCCGCAGTGACGCGGTCGCTGCCGCGCTCCATGTGGCGGACGATGTTCTCCCGCACGACGATGGCGTCGTCGATGAGCACGCCGATGGCCAGCGACAGGCCCAGCAGGCTCATGAAGTTCAGCGAGAAGCCCATCAGCCAGACGGCGATGAAGGCGGCCAGCACGGACGTGGGCAGGGACAGCGCGGTGATCAGCGTCGAGCGCCAGCTGTTCAGGAAGGCGTAGACGACGAAGATGGTCAGCGCGGCGCCAAACACCAGCGCATCGGTGACGTTGTGCAGGCTGTTCTCGGCATCCTTGCCGCCGTCCTGGGTGATCTCGAGCGTCGTGCCCTTGGGCAGTTCCTTCTCGATTTCCTTCAGCAGCGTGCGCGCGCCGTTGGCCACGCTGACGGTGGAGGCATCGCGTGAGCGCGTGATGGAGATGCCGACGTTGGGTCGGCCGTTGCGCAGCGAGTAGCCGGTCATCTCGGCGAAGCCGTCCTGCACCTCGGCCACCTGGCCCAGGCGCACGACGGTGCCGCCGCCGGTGCCACCTGTGCGCTTGATGATCATCTGCTCGAACTCGGCCGGCGACTCGAGGCGACCGAGCAGGCGGATGCTCTGGTCTTCCAGCGCGCCACGCACCTTGCCGACTGGGGCGGTGGTGTTCTGCGCGCGCACGGCATTCAGCACCTCGGTGACGGAGACGCCGAACTCGCGCAGCTTCTCGGCGTGCAGCAGGATGGACAACTCGCGCTTGAGCGAACCGTTGACACCCACCGTCGACACGCCTGAGATGCCGCGAAAGCGCTCGGCAAGCTTGTCCTCGGCCAGGCGGCTGAGCTGGGCGTGCGTCAGCGTCGTGCTGGACAGCGACAGCTGCAGGATGGGCTGAGCGCCGGGGTCGGCCCGCGTGATGATGGGTTCGCGGATTTCGGTGGGCAGCTTGTAGCGCACCGAGGCGATGGCGTTGCGCACCTCATCGGCGGCCTCGATCATGTTCTTCGAGAAGTCGAAGACCAGCACGAGGGTGGCGCTGCCCTCGCGCGACGTGGAGTTGGAGCGATCCACGCCCGAGATGCTCTGCAGCGCTTTCTCGATACGGTTGACGACTTCGCGCTCCACCGTCTCGGGCGACGCGCCCGGATAGGGAATGTTGATGACGAGCACCGGCGGCTCGACCTCGGGGAACTGGTTGACCTTGAGCTTGGACAGCGCCAGCAGGCCCACCAGCATCAGCCCGATGACCATGACGACGGTCGCGACGGGCTTGCTGATGCTGAAGTTGGAGAGAAACATCGAGGTCTCCTGCTTACTTGCTGGCGGCAGGCACGGGTGACGMCGTGCCCGCGACGGCTGAGGCCGCGCCGGCCCCGGCCGTGACGCGCTGCAGCGGCGCACCATCGGTCAGGTTGCCGGTGGGTGCGCGCAGCACCTGGTCTCCCAAAGCCAGGCCTGAAGCGATGACGACCTCGCCGCGGCGGTCGTCACGCTCGCCCAAGATCACGTTGACCTTCTTGAGCTGATTGCCATCGACCTTCCAGACATAGGCGCTATCGCCCTGGCGCTGCACCGAGCCCTCGGCCAGCACCAGCGCCTTGCGCTCGGCGCTCTCGACGCG
>NZ_JBFUMO010000480.1:0-4542 GCF_054049355.1 Roseateles sp. P5_E11
CGCGCGCGAGAGCGTGCTCAAGCCCGAGGACCTGCCCGTCAAGCTGACRGCGCACAGCCCCTGTTTCCGCTCGGAAGCCGGCTCGGCCGGGCGCGACACGCGGGGCCTGATCCGCCAGCATCAATTCGACAAAGTCGAGATGGTGCGCATCGAGCTGCCTGAAAACAGCATGGCCGCGCTGGAGGAAATGACGGGTCACGCCGAGGCCGTACTCCAAAAGCTCGGCCTGCCGTATCGCACCGTGCTGCTGTGCAGCGGCGACATGGGCTTTGGCTCGACCAAGACCTATGACCTCGAGGTCTGGCTGCCGGCGCAGAACACCTTCCGAGAGATCAGCTCCTGCTCGAACATGGGCGCCTTCCAGGCCCGCCGCATGCAGGCGCGCTTCAAGAACGCGCAGGGCAAGAACGAGTTCGTACACACGCTCAATGGCTCAGGCCTGGCGGTCGGCCGGACGTTGGTTGCGGTTCTCGAGAATTACCAGAACGCGGATGGCAGCATCACGGTGCCTGAGGCGCTGCGGCCCTATCTGGGCGGCGCTGACACGTTGCGAGGTTGAGCTCCAAAAGCCTGGCTATAATGCTGGGCTCAGCTCGCACCAGATTCGGAGAGGTGGCAGAGTGGTTGAATGTACCTGACTCGAAATCAGGCGGACGGTAACGTCTCGGGGGTTCGAATCCCCCCCTCTCCTCCAGTTGGCCCCACCAAGTAACCTTGGCGGCCCACAAGAGCCCGCAGGTACTGATGCAGAATCAGGCACTTAGCGGGCTTTTCCTTTGCAGCTCCCCACACGGAACCATGGCGCCACCCGGCAGACCACGGCCTATGCGTGGGCATCTGCGTGGTACGTCCCGCGCTCCCTGTCGCGGATGCCTACAACGTGCCCACCAACACCCTCACCGACGCCAAGTGTCGCGCCATCAAGCCGGGCGCGAAGCTCATCAAGACCTATGACGGCGGCGGGCTGCACCTGGCCACCACGCCGCACGGCGCCAAGGTCTGGCGCGTGGCCTTCCGCCTGGACGGCAAGCCGCAGACCAAGAGCTTGGGGCCGTACCCCGAGGTGAGCCTGGCCGAGGCGCGGGAGAAGCGCGACGCGCTCAAGAAGACGCTGCGCGATGGCGCCGACCCGCGCGCGCCGAAGAAGGCCAAGGCCGGCATGCTCTTCAAGCCCGCGTGCGAGGCCTACTGGAACGGCCGCAGAGACATCGCCGACAGCTACCGCGACAACGTGCTGCGTTGCCTGGAGTTCAACCTCTGGCCCAAGCTCGGCGCGCGGCCGATAGGCGAGATCACGCGAGACGAACTGCTCGACACCTTGCGCCCGATGGACGCGGCCGGCAAGCACAGCTATGTGCGCAAGGCGCGGATGTGGGCTGGCCAGGTCTTTGAGTGGGCCGTCGAGAACCGCGAAGCGACGATCAACCCCGCGGCGCAGATCCGTCCCGAGAAGGCCTTCGGCAAGTCGCCCGTGACGCACTTCGCCGCGCTGGATATTCCCGATGTGCCCGACTTCCTGGAGCGCCTGGGCATGGAGAACCGGGATCTACAGAGCGTCTTCGCCTGCTGGATGCTGGCCTACACCTGGGTGCGGACCAGCGAATTGCGGATGATGGAGTGGTCTGAAGTGGACGGCGCGATGTGGCGCTTGCCGGCCGGGAAGATGAAGCGCCCGCGTGATCACCTGGTGCCGCTGCCCACGCAGGCCCAGGCGCTGCTCAAGGAACTGAAGCCCCGCTGCCGCGGCGCGCGCTTCGTTTTCGAGGGCGACCGGACGCCGGACAAGCCCATGAGCGAGAACAACGTCTTGGCGCTTATCGCGCGCATTGGCTACAAGGGCCGCATGACCGGCCACGGCTGGCGGTCGGTGGCGTCGAGCTGGGCGAACGAACGCGGCTACAACCCGGACGCCATCGAGCGGCAACTAGCCCACGTCCCGAAGGATGAGACGCGCGCCGCCTACAACCGTGCCGCCTACCTGCCAGAGCGCACGCGCATGCTGCAGGAGTGGGCAAACTGGCTCGAATCGGTCAAGGCAGGTTGATCCCGGCCTCGCGCAGGGTGGACAGGCGCCAGCCCATGCAGGTCGGCGACGGGTGAATGTCCGGCTTCGGTAGCCGGCCTTCCTTCAGCCAGCGGCGGATGGTCTCGCTGGATTTGCGCAGCTCGGTCTGCAACTGGTCGCGCCACACCACGCGGTCGATTATTTCGGGTTCTGCCAGCATCTCAGCCCTCCGCCTGTGTGACGGCCTCTTGGAATCCTTCGCACTCGCACCCATCGACAGTGCAAGCGCTGTCGGGCTGGCCCCTGTGCTGGACGCACGTATGACCGCAGTGCGGGCAAGGCGTCTCGCAGTCGACGGGGTCGCCCCAGTGTTGGCAGAAAGGGCCAGAATCCTGGAAGTCATCGTGCTCGCCATCATCCATTCGTCTTCTCCTTGGCGCCGGTGTCTGTGATGAACTCGGCAAGGATGGCAAGTTCGATGAAGTCGCTGAGCGCGCAAAGTTCCGGGTCTGCGCCTTCCTCTCGCGGCTTGGCAGATGCGATGGCCGCGCAGCGCTTAGCCACAGCCTGGACGAAGTCTTCTAGTTGCGCTGCCGTGAACTCCACACGCCCCAACTTCGGCGGTTTCGAGAGCAGCATGGTGACTTCGGCGCCAGACTCGCGGGCCATCTTTTCGATTTCAGGCTTCATGTCACCTCCTCTTTGTAGGCGCCAGCGCGTCCGCGATCGCGCCAGCAGCAAAGGCGATGCTGGCCGTCAAGACGAGAGCGACGAAAAGCGCCGGCTTCTGCCAGGCTGGGCGAGCGCTGCGCCGAAGGTCGCGCAGGTCTGCGATCAAGTCAATGTTCGTCATCTCAGCTCTCCTTCGTAGCGTCAAACTTTGGATCATTGGCGGCATCACGCATCCAGCCTTTGACGATGACCGTGGCGCCTAGAAGTAGGGTGTATTGCATGGTGTCCTCGCGGGGGATGGGATTCAGCCTTTGCCGATCTGCGCGGCAGCCCTGACGATGGCGCGACGAGTGGCGGCTATTGAGTCATCGCCGCGGTCTTCGAAGGTATAGGCATCAACTCCAGGAGTCCCGAAGACCTGCACCAGCGAGGGGCCGCGCAGCATGATGTCCAGGTGCAGCTTCACAGCCAGCCGCAGGGCGTCGCCGTCGCTTTTCAGCGGGCTCCAGATTGAGTAGGTGCCGTCAGCGTCAATGCTGGTCTTGACCCAATCGTCATCGGTCCAGCCTTCGACAGGCACGCCTGCGGCCTTCGCTGCCAGCTCAAGAAGTTCGCGGTTTGTCATGTTCGGGTCCGTGGCAGGGGGACGGGAATCACGCTGCTCGCTTGAACTCGACGACCCAGACCCAGGTGTTGGCCTCCCATGCGCCCGGCCCGTTGATCTCGTCCCATAGCTGCGAGTACCAGGCCATCGCGTCGAGCGAGGTGGCGTCCGGGCCAGGCCAGCCCTCGGCGGCCGCGTCGGCTTCGCTGATGTCGTTCAAGCGCTCCACGCGCACGCTGACGATCTCCAGCAGGATGCGGCTTGCCCAGCGCGGCATGTGGATGCAGGGCTTCCAGCGCACACCGATCTCGCCTTCGCGCCCGCCGGCCGGGCCTTCCTCGTAGACCAGCTCGGGCGCCGGGTCGGTCGCCCGGTAGTGCGCCTGCTGCCACAGCGGGTGAGCGCACTCGTAGTCGTCTGCGGGGCGGTGCTTGGTCGGCCGGCCGTCGTTGTGCGGCGGCTGCTGGTCGGGCTCGACGCTGCGCTCGATGGCGAACGTCTCACGCACCCACAGCCGGTCGCCGGGCTGGCCGTAGGGGCACTCGGCGGTCCACCCCTCATGGTCCGATGTCGTGTAGTCGATGCCACCGCGCCTGCAATCCATCAGCATGGCGCTGGGAGGGAGGTAGTCGTTGTGGCACAGGAAGTCGTGGCCGTCGAAGTGGAAACCGTTCGCATATGGCTGCGACTTGCACACCCGCCGAGTCTGCGTCTTCGTGCCGGCCAAGAGGGCGCGCACCATGGGCGCGCTGAAGAGGATCGGGCGTTCTTTGGTCATGTTGTGCGTCGGCAGGGGCTGGGGTTACTCGGTCGAGTCGCTTTGCGCCCAGACGAAGGCGGCGGCGCGCAGGACCTGGGCGGCGCGCAGGTAGTCGGCCAGGCCGACCAGCGGGAAGTCCCTCGCCGGCTCTTGCAGTACGCCCTTCAGCAGATACGTCGCAGAGCGCTCGAAGGCGCCGGCCAGGGCCAGCACTTCGGCCCGCGTGATGGGTGCGTCGTTGACGGGCGGCGTCACGGTGTCGAGCAGGTTCATGGATGGCAATGGGGTATGGGATCAGGCCGCAGCCAGGGCGACGCGTGCCGCCGCTGGGGTGGCGCCGAAGCCGGCCGGCGACTCCTGTAAGTTGATGAAGTCCGGCCGCACCGCGCACCAGGCGTTGCCGTCCATGAAGACGCGCGAGTCCGGACCTCCGTGGGCCACGCAGGCCAGGCCGGGCACGTAGCCGTCATACAGGTTGTCGGCGCGCATCATTCGGCCCGC
>NZ_JBFUMO010000481.1:0-4535 GCF_054049355.1 Roseateles sp. P5_E11
GTGCAGGCCACCATCGGCCACCAGGAAGACCTGGCCGCGCGAGACCTTGCGGTCGACGATGCGGCTGACATAGATGCCCGCTTCGCCGACGAAGTAACGACCCAGCTCGACGACGAGCTTGGACAGCGGCAGGTCGGTCTTGGCGCGTGCTTGCAGCCCGGCAAGGTTGTCGGCGATGGGTGCCAGATCGAGCCGCGATTCGCCTGGGAAATACGGGATGCCAAAGCCCCCCCCCAGGTTCAGGAACTTGACAGGTGACGGCGCGGCCTCGGCCAGTCGCAGGGCCAGTTCGTAGCTCTTGAGCTGCGCCTCGCAGATGGCCTCAGCCTTGAGGTTTTGCGACCCGGCGAACAGGTGAAAGCCCTCGAAGGCCAGGCCGTCACCGCTCAGCCGGCCCACCTCAGCCAGCACCTCGGGCAGAGCCTCGGCGTCGATACCGAACTGCTTGGGGCCACCGCTCATGCGCATGCCCGAGCCCTTGAGCTCGAAGTCGGGGTTCACGCGCAGCGCGACGCGGGCTGGCAGGCCCAGGCGCTGCGAAGCACGGGCCAACGGCACCAGCTCACGCACCGACTCGACATTGACCAGCACGCCGGCCGCGACGGCCTGGCCCAGCTCGATGTCACGCTTGCCGGGGCCGGCAAAGCTGACCTCGTGCGGGTCGGCACCGGCGTTCAGCGCCACCTGCAGTTCGCCCGCCGAGGCCACGTCGATACCGTCCACCAAGCCGGCCATCAGCTGCACCAGCGCCGGCATCGGGTTGGCCTTCATCGCATAGTGCAGTTCTAGCCCCAAGGGCAGAGCCGCGCGCAACTCGGCGACGCGGGCTTTCAGCAGCCCGCGGTCGTAGGCGTAGAACGGCGTCTGGCCGACTCGCTCGGCGAGCACGGACAGGCGCTGGCCGCCGACCAGCAGTTCGCCATTCGCGTCGCGGGGAAAGAGCACGGGCGCGTGCTCAAGGGCGCGCTTCGGGGGGATGGGATCGCTCATGCAGCGTRCTGTTCAAGCCAGTCGGTCGAGAGGGTTTTGCGATCGATCTTGCCGTTGGGGTTGCGCGGCAGCGGGCCCGAACGGACATCGACGCCGTGCGGCACCATGTAGGCGGGCATGCGCGCCTTGCAAGCGGCGGTCAGTGCAGCGAGGTCCAGCTCGGACGCGCCTTCCGGCGGTGTTGCGATGACCTGGATGGCCTGGCCGAGGGTGTCGTGATAGACGCCAAAGGCCACGCATTCACCCACCAGGCCAGTGGCGTACAGGACCTCCTCGACCTCGGTCGGGCTGACGCGATAGCCCGAAGTCTTCATCATCTCGTCACGGCGGCCGACGAAGTACAGGAAGCCTTCGGCGTCGCGCTTGACTGTGTCGCCGGAGAACACCGCGAACTCCGGCAACTGCAGGCCGCCTTCGCGCCCGCCCACGCCGACCGGGAGCGGCTTGTAGCGCTCGGCCGTCTTCTCGGCGTCGTTCCAGTAACCCAGGCCGACGAGCGCACCGCGGTGCACCAGCTCGCCCGGCTCGTCTGGCGCGCATTCGCTGCCATCCTCGCGCAGCACCAGGATCTCGGCGTTGGGGATGGCCTTGCCGATGGAGTCCGGCCGGCGGTCCACCTCGCCCGGCGGCAGATAGGTCGAGCGGAAGGCCTCGGTCAGGCCGTACATCAGGAAGGGTTGGGCCGACGGCGCCTTGGCGCGCAGCAGGTCCAGCGTCGCCCGCGGCATGCGGCCGCCGGTGTTGGCGAAATAGCGCAGGTTGGCGTCGATGGCGGCCGGCCATTCGAGCTGGGTCAGCTGGATGTAGAGCGGCGGCACGGCGGTCAGGCCCGTGACCTTCTCGCGCTCCATGGCCTTGAGCACGTCCTTGGGCAGCAGATAGTTCAGCAGCACGACGCGGGCGCCGCTGTGGAAGGCCGTGGTCAGTTGGCTGAAACCGGCGTCGAAGGACAGCGGCAGCGCGGCCAGCAGGGTGTCACTGGCGCGATTTTCCAGGTAGCTCGCCACGCTCTTGCCGCCCGCCACCATGTTGCGGTGGGACAGCACGACGCCCTTGGGCCGCCCGGTGGAGCCCGAGGTGTAGAGGATGGCCGTCATGTCGGTGTCGATGACGCGATGGCCGGCATGCGCTGGGCTTTGCAGCAGCGCAGCCCAGTCATGCACCGGCACCGGGGCCGAGCCCGCACCGCTGGTCAGCACGACATGGCGTAGCGACGGGCATTGCGTCAGCACGTCGCCCAACTGGGCCAGGCGCTCGGGCGATGTGACGAGCACCCGTACATCACAGTCCTGCAGGATGAAACCGACCTGATCGGGCTTGAGCAAAGGGTTCAGCGGTACGAAAACGCCACCGGCAGCGGGCGCGCCAAAGCTGGCGACGACGGTCTCGAAGCGCTTTTCCAGGTAGATGGCGACCCGTTCGCCACGGGCCAGGCCCAGTTGCATCAGGCCGCTGGCAAAGCCGCGCACGGCGGCATCCAGCTCGCCATAGCTCAGCGTCAGCGCACCATAGGTCAGGGCCGGGGCGTCGGGCGTGCGCTCGGCGGCAACGGCCACCAACTCGTGCAACAGGGTCGATTCGGGCATGAAAAAAGTATCTCACGCGACCCTTGAGCCAAGGGGTGAGCGCCCCGGGAGCAAGGGGGGGAGGACGGCTAAACTGCGCGGCTGCTTTTTGGAAGCTCCCAATGGACAAAGATCAGGTTCTCAGCCATGTGCTGAGGCTTCTCGACGAGGTGCTGAGCCTGAACGGCCGCGCCCAGACCTTCACCCGCGACACCGCCCTGCTCGGCGCCCTGCCCGAGCTGGACTCGATGGCCGTGGTCAGCCTGATCACCGCACTGGAGGAGCAACTCGGTCTCGCCGTCGACGATGACGACATCGACGGCGACACCTTTGCCACAGTGGGCTCGCTGGCGGACTTCGTCGCCGCCCGGCTCTGACCGAATCAAATTCGCGAATGAACGTCGACCTCACGCCTCGCTTGGCGCCCCGGCACCCGGTGCCGGGCCCGCACAACAGGCAGGTCGACGCAGAGGCCCAGACGCTGCCCTGCCTGCTTGACCGGCCGGGAGCGCTGCTGACCAGCAGCGGCCGTGCAGCCATCCTGCTTGGCCTGGAGAGCCTGGCGCTCACGCCGGAGCAGCGCGTGCTGGTGCCCAGCTACCACTGCCCCACCATGGTGTCGCCGGTGCTGACGCTGGGGCATCAGCTGGGTTTCTATCCCATTGACGCCGATGGCCGCCCCAGCCTGGACTGGCTGGAGCAGCATGCACCCGCCGATACGCGCGTGCTGTGCGTTGCCCATTTCTTCGGCCTGCCGCTGGATCTGCGCGATCTGCACGCTTGGTGCCAGCGCCGCGGCGTGCTGATGCTGGAGGACTGCGCGCACGCCATGTTCGGCCAGGGTGAAGGAGGCGCCGTGGGCGCGCTGGGCGATGTGGTCATTGCCAGCCTGCCCAAGTTCTTCGCGGCGCAGGACGGCGGCCTGCTGCTGGTCCGGCAGCCGGCCCGGCCGGTGGCGCCGCTGACGCCCGTGGGCCTGAAGGGCCAGCTGAAGGCGTCGCTGGACGACCTGGAAATCAGTGCGCGCCATGGCCGCCTGGGGCACTGGCGCCTCTGGGCGAGCCCGCTGCTGGCTCTCAAGCAGTTGCTGCGCGGTGGCAGCGCGCCGGCGCCCAGGGCCGCGCCTCAAGCTGCCCAATTTGATCCAGCGGGCGACTATGCACGCATCGACGTGGCGCTGTGCCATCGCGCACCGACGCGCGCTGCCAGGCGCGCGGCGTTGTTGACGTCCCGCGGTCGCGTCGTCGCCAGGCGGCAGCAGCACTACCGCGCGCTGGCCCAGGCGCTGGCCAACCAGGCGGGCATGCATCCCCTGTTCCCGGCCTTGCCCGAGGGCAGCGCACCCTACGTCTTCCCGTTGTGGCTGGACGAGCCGGATGCCGTCTACCAGGCACTGAGGGCGCGCGGCGTGCCCGTATCGCGCTGGGACTGGCTGTGGCCCGGGGTGCCGGATCTGGCCGGTGATCAAGGAAAGATCTGGTCCCGCCACGTACTGCAGTTGCATTGCCATCAAGACATGAGCGACCAGGACCGACACTGGGTGATCGACTCTCTCCTCACCTACCGCAAGAGTTGATTGCCTTGAAAACAACTTCAAAGATGGACTGGAAACTCGTTCCGGCAAAGCAGTTGGCCGCCCTGGCCACACAGTGGGATGCACTGCAGGCGAAGGCGTTGCCGCATGCCTTCCTGCGCAGCGATTTCCTGCTGTGCTTGCTGGACCAGTTCGGCCAGGGTAGAGAGCTGCTCGCCTATCGCGAGGACGGCACGGGCTGGACGGCGGCGCTGCTGATCCAGCCCCAGGGCCAGGGTCGCTGGAACAGCTTCCAGCCGTCCCAGCTGCCGCTGGGACCCGTGCTGCTGCCGGAGGACGAAAGCCTGGAGGCGTCTCTGCAGTCCCTGCTGCGGGCGCTGCCCGGCCTGGCCTTGACCGTCGGGCTGACGCAACTGGACTCGCTGGCCCACGTCGGGCCTTTCAAC
>NZ_JBFUMO010000482.1:0-4500 GCF_054049355.1 Roseateles sp. P5_E11
GTGTTCACTACCGGTTCGCGCGCGTCTTCGCTGTGCGTCGAGACGAACCGGCGCTGGCTGATGCTTTGAACGAAGGCCTGAGCAGACTTTTCGTCACGGGCCGCGCGAGAGAAATCCTGGCTCGGGATGCTCGCATCGGCCCGCTGCTCGACGGCCGCAGACGGCTACCTGCGTCAGTCTTTGAACTCGACAACCCCCTCTGGACGGCGCCCTTCCGGGCGATTCCCGAAGCATTGTTTTTCAAGCCGCACTGACCAACGGCCGCGGCGAAATCCGTTCCTTCCCCGGTAGGCAGCGCAAAACGGCGGGCTGGCGCCCCTCAAAGCCTGTCATGCGGGTCGGCCCGCCGAATCGGCTTGTTGGCCGTGGACCCGGCCTCGCAGCTTTTTTCCGGTGGACCCCTTGGAGCCTTTCCGAGGCCACAAAGGAAAAAGGACCTAGAGGCTTTCGCTTCTAAGTCCTTGATTTCTCTTCTTATTTTTGGTCGGGACGGCGGGATTCGAACTCGCTACCCCTTGCACCCCATGGAATTATTAGGGCTTTTCGCGGAGTTTGGGTTGCATCGCTTCTTGCTGGAAAGAACGGAGATTTGTCTTTTAGAATCAAAGCATTAGATGAATCAATGGCATGAATGGATCGTCCATTGGAGTCTCAGAAAATCCAACAAAGTCCCACCCTCGGTTCACCCCTGGGTTCACCCCTGGGATTGGAAAAAAGATGATCCGATATCCGAAGCAAGGCAAAGGCTCTCGATGGACTGAGCTGGCAATAAAGGCGGTACCGCTGGACTGGCGAGGGGACACGCTCGCCGACGGAGGTGGCCTCACTGGTGAGGTGCGGGTGAGTGCCAAGGGAGCCGTTGCGATCAACTTCAAGTACGCCTACAAAAGGGACGGCGTGCGACGCAATCACTACTGTGGAACTTGGCCCGACGTCAGTCTCGCGGCCATTCGCACTGAACGCGACAGGGCAAAGACGCTCGTAAAGAATGGCGTGAGTCCGGCCGATGCCAAGCGAGCGGCGAAGATTGAAGCGCAAGCCGAGGTCGAGAGCACCATTGCGATGGCTGCGCGTAGAGCCGAGGAAGACCTGCCGGTTCGGGCAATGTTTGAGGCTTGGGTGTTGGACGGTGTGCGCCGTGCTGATGACAACGCCGAGTTGCGCCGGAGCTTCGAGAAGGACGTGCTGCCGCTTGTGGGGGCGAAGCCGGTGCGCACTGTGGAAGAGGGTGACCTGCGGGCAGTGCTGCGCGCCGTGATCGGCAGGGGCACCTACCGGATGGCGTCACGCGTCCACGCGGATCTGGTGCAACTGTTCGCCTGGGCCGAACAGCGCAGACCCTGGCGGGCGCTCATGGTCGAAGGCAACCCGACAAAGCTCATCGAGTTGACGAAGCTACTGCCGCACGGATGCGATCCGGACGCCGAGCGAGACCGGGTCTTGTCAGCCGACGAACTGCGAGAACTGCAGGCCAAGTACGCGGACTTTGAGGCTGCGTACGAGGCGGCACCCGTTGGCACGAAGTACAGCGTTGACCGGCCGCTTAAAAAGGAGACGCAGCTCGCGATCTGGATCTGCCTCGGAACGCTCTGCCGCATCGGCGAGTTGTTGAAGTCGCGTTGGGAACACGTCAACTTGTCGACCGGCGAGTGGTTCGTGCCGGCAGCAAACACCAAGACCCGCGTCGACTGGAAGGTTTACCTTTCTCCTTTCGCGGTGCGGCAGTTCAAGGCACTGCATGCGCTGACCGGGGACACGGCCTTTTGCTTCCCGGCGCGTGCGCCTACTGGCTCTGTGCCTGCACAGCATGTGTGCACCAAGTCCGTGTCAAAACAGATCGGGGATCGTCAGACTCAGTTCAAGAAGCGTTCTGGCCCGCTGAAGCATCGCAAGCATGACAACTCGCTTGTTCTGTCGGGCGGGAAAAACGGGGAGTGGACGCCGCATGATCTGCGGCGTACGGGCGCGACGATGATGCAGCAACTCGGTGCATCTCTCGATCTCATTGATCGCTGCCAAAACCATGTGCTTGCAGGGGGACGAGTTCGTCGGGCCTATCTGCATCATGACTATGCGCTTGAGAAGCGCGAAGCCTGGGCAATGTTGGGCGACCGAATCGAAGTCGTGTTGGGTGACTCAACCGTGATTCCGCTTTCGAGCAGGTTGAAGTGAATGGACTTTGAGGGTGGGCCGCAGTGCGGTTTCAAGTGCACCGCTGGGCTACATCGGAAGAATAGAGTTCAGTTGCGCAAACTGCAAAACCAGCCGCCGGCCTGCTCACATGCCAAGATGCGTTGGTGACGAAGCTCCGCCTCGTGTGAACACCATGTGAGCAACGCTGCACACAGGCCAACGACGACAGCCAGCCGTGCCCAAGATTGCGCACGAGTTMGGCCTCCTCGAAATAACTCGTCGCGCAGCGTTTGGAGGGTAAGTTCATTTTTATCGGATTGCCATCGCCTTCTAGTATCTTCGATCATGGAAAGATGGCCACCGATATGGACCTGGATCCGTTCAGAGTTCCAAGCATGTGCGCGGAAGAAGAAGTCCGCCACATCGCCGACAACGGGGATCATCCCAATCATCACGTCTGCAACGCCAAAGCCAAAAATCACGAGTCGATCTGCGACCGGCATTTTGGCCTCTCCTGCCTTGGCGAGAAGCCAGAAGGTAGTCAAACCGCTGGCGATGTCACCAGCGATTGGAATTAGACTGATGAAGCCGTCTGCGCCAATATAGCCAAAGACCACGCCATCCATGGTTTTGGAGTGGTGTCCGATGGCACGACTCGCGTTTTGCAAGCGCAATCGGCGTGCTTCAATGTCGGGCGGTAACGCGCTGCTCTCGCCCCCTGGCGCCATCTCAGTTAATACCGACGCGTCGGTGTTTGTCAACGATGTAGGCATTTCACTCCCTTCAGGCATCTATTCTCATCCTCTCGGGATTTGGATTGGCTGGCCAAACTGATCGCGGGTCAGCCGGTTATTCTCTGAGCCTGGTTAAAGTCCCACATGCGTGAGCACATCACGCACATGGGATAAATCACTCTTCACCAAGTGAAGCCCATGCTCCTTCCACGAGGATAGGAAGTCGATGTGGTCATCATCGGAATCGATCGGGCAGCTTAGTTTTCGGTCAATGGTGATTACGAGGCTCTTTATGGCGTAACTCGACGCCAAGAGCCCAGTTGGTAAGTGTTTCAGCCTCGGATTGCTGGCTGCCGCTTCGTCTGCCGCAGTCATCAAAGCATAGTAGAGGCACACGCCAAAATATTTGCCGCGATCACGGTCCTTCTGATACTCTGCCTTGGCGCCTTGAATGCGCGCGAAATAATAGGATTTCCAATCTGCGCTCATGCAATCTCCCTGAATGCGATAGTTAAGTTGTGGGCGCTGTCTAAAGTGTGGAAATAGTCTTCTACAGACGCGTCCAACAGGCATTGTTGCTCAGCAGAGGTGGAAACTCATCCGCAAATTTGTGGAAGACTAGATCAACGGTGAGTGGGATGGGTGCGTAGTAACCCCAGAATCAGTGTATGTAGACCTAGCTAGGAGTGGCTTCCAGAGTTAGAGTGAAGTTCCGGACGAAGCCGCACGCGTCGTCTTGTGCTTGAAATATTTCACCGAAATGTCAGTGGAGGAGGAGTCATGAACGACAGTGATCCGTTGGTATATCTGTTGGAGTCGAGCGACCAAAATCTTGCGGGCGAGGTGGAGAGATCCTTCGCCCATGATGATGTGTCCGTGTCGTCCAATTTTATTGGTGGCGCTGAGATCGCTATTTTCTTTGCCCTGGCGCTGAGGCCAATTCGCGACGTGATCAAGGAAATTCTTGCCTTCCAAAAGGAGAAGGTAGGACGCTACCAGCGATCCAAGATAGTCATTGGAGAAAAGAAAATTGAACTGACGGGCTACGGTCCGGACGATCTGTCGAAGATTTACGAGTTGCTCAGTTCGAACCAAGATCAGCCCGAATCGCGATGAGCTCGCTAACGTTTGAGCAAGCGTTTCGGCGCTTCAAACTGACGCTCCCGGACGTTGCGGACTTCTTTCACGAGCGCGTTCCGATCAGCGCTGAGGGAGCACCAGTCGATGGTGAAGCTATTGAAGTTGTTTCCTATTTTCAGCATCGCCTAAATACCCACATTCGCACAATTGGTGGGTGGATTTTCTTGGCTGAGAATGGCTTTCTCAGCGAGCACGTCGGCAGAATTTTCTTGGCCTGGCGATGGTTCGAAGGCGGCATGCTGATGCAAAACGAACCGTTGAATGTGGCAATGAAGCATTGCTTTAAGCGGTTCTACGCGGAATGTGCGCTTGCTGAGTGCAATACGATTGCTGCTCGAGCACTTCTAATCGAAGCGGTAGTGTTCGAGCGTGGAATTCTCAAAGAATTGGAGCAAAGGCGCAAAGACGATCAGGAACTTGAGAATTTTGCAGCCGCTTTTGTTCGCTGTGCCCAGTTCATCGGCTTTAATCACGAAATGGGGCATTTCAGGGT
>NZ_JBFUMO010000483.1:0-4495 GCF_054049355.1 Roseateles sp. P5_E11
CAGGTACACAGGTTGCGCGGGCCAGTTCAGCAGGGCGGTGACAGACACCAGGCCCAACAGCAGATAGGGCCAGCGCGGCAGCACGCCGACCGTCAGCGCGAGCAGTGGCAGGACGCCGTAGAAGAACCACTCATAGGGCAGGGACCAGGTCACGCCGGCGACAACGATCTTGGTCACCTCGATCTGGTTGATCGGTGGGTTGCCGTACATCGTGAAGCCCAGCCAGCGCAGGGCCTGCTTGGTGACGGTGCGGGCCGGCTCATGCAGCTCGCCGCCCGACAGCACGGCGACCGTCGTGAACAGCAGCAGCATGACGAAGAGATACAGCGGCACGAGGCGCAGCACGCGCGACACGACGAGCTGCAGCCAGTCCAGCGGCCGCTGGCGGGCGGCGATCAGCTTGGAGAAGAACAGGAAGCCCGTGATCATGAAGAACAGGGCGACGCTGCTGTGACCCAGATGGGTGTAGAGCCGCGATGGCGGCAGCTTCCACTCACCACTGTGCTGATAGAAGTACCAGATGCAGCCGTGATGCAGGAAGACACCCAGGGCCAGATAGCCGCGCAAGCCGTCGATGCTCGCGAAGCGGCCCGGTGCGGGCGGCGCACCGACACGCCGCCGCAGCAGCGCCGCCGTGGCAAAAGCCAGCAGCAGCGCCGCAACCGCAGGCAGCGGGCTGACCGGGCCGAGCAGGTCCAAAGCCGGGCCTACTTCAGCACCGTCTGCTGCATGAACAGCACGGTGGCGTAGAACTGGAAGTCCTGGTTGTCCTTCTTCTGGAAGCCATGGCCCTCGTTGTCGGCGCGCAGATACCAGACCGGCGTGCCACCCTGGCGCACGGTCGCGACGATCTGCTCGGCCTCGGTGTAGGGCACGCGCGGGTCGTTCTTGCCCTGGATGACGAAGAGGGGCTTCTTGATCCGGACCGCGTTGGTCAGCGGCGAGATCTTGTCCAGGTGGGCCTTCATCGCCGGGTCGCGCTCATCGCCGTATTCAACCCGGCGCAGGTCGCGGCGGTAGCTCTCGGTGTTGTTCAGGAAGGTCACGAAGTGCGAGATGCCGACGACGTCGATGGAACCGGCGATGCGGTCGGCGTAGTTCGTCGACACGGCCAGCGTCATGTAGCCGCCGTAGCTGCCGCCGGTGACGAGCACGCGCGAGGCGTCGAGGTCGGGTTGGGTGGCAATCCAGTCGAGCAGGGCGCCGACGTCCTTGACCGAGTCCTCGCGCTTGAAGCCGTTGTCCATCGCCAGGAAGCTCTTGCCGTAGCCGCTGGAGCCTCGCACATTGGGCTGGATCAGTGCCATGCCGAGCTCCTGCACGTAGTAGGCGTTGCGGCCCAGGAAGCCGAAACTGGCCTGGGACTCGGGGCCACCGTGGATGGAGATCAGCACCGGGCGCTTGCCGGAGAACTTCTTCGGTGGGGCGGTGAGCAGACCCGAGATCATCGTGCCGTCAAAGCTCTTCCAGCGCACGATCTTCTGCTCGCTGAAAGCGGCAGTGTCGACACCAGGCGCGGCTGTGGCGCGCGTCCATTGCTGGACCTTGCCGTCCGTGCCCAGCGAATAGATCTGGCTCGGGCCCTGGGCATTGCTGATTGAGAAAGCGAGCTCACCGCGACCGTGGTGGTAGGAAGCGGCGCCGACATTGCCCTCGGGCAGTTTCGGCAGGGCGGCGGCCGGTACTTCCTTGGCAGTCGCCGCATCGAAGAAATGCAGCTCGTCGCGGCCATCCACATTGAACTGGGCCGCCAGCCTGGCACCGTCCTCGGTCAGCGTGACACCGCTGACGTCCCAAGGGATGTGGCTGCTGACACGGTCGATGCGGCCACTGGCGAGATCCAGCTTCATCAGCTCGCGGAACTCGCCGGCGCGGTCGCTGGCAATCCACAGCGAGCGGCCATCGGGCGCCCAGCCGGCGGGTGAGTAGGTGGCCTTGGCCTCCTGGCTGCCCGCCGTCGGCGCGACTTGCTTGGCCACGCCGCTGTCCAGGTCCAGCATCCAGATCTGCGATTCATTGGCCGACAGATAGCGCGTCAAGGACACCAGACGCTCGTCGGGCGAGGGGCGGCCGGCAAACCAGCCGCCGCCGTCCAGCTCGGCCAGCTTGCGCCGCGCCTCGGGCTTTTCGGGGTCCATCAACCACAGCGTGGTGGTGATCTTGGTGCGCGTGCCGCCCTGGGCGGTGCGGTCGATGGGCACCGAGGAGTAGACGAGCCGGCCGCTCCTGCGCAGCCAGGTGTTGATGGAGTGGCGCTCGTTGGGATTGGTCAGCAGCACTGGCTGAGCGCCAGCCTGGTTCAGCGGCAGGCGATAGAGCTGCGCGACTTCGTTGCCACCGGTGGCGCGCTCGAAGACGATGTACTGACCGTTGCGCGGTTCGTAGGTCGCGCGCACGACCGGGTCGATGCCGTCGGTGAGCTGCTCGCCATCGGTCAGCGGCGTCGTCACGCGAAAGATCTGCGCCGTGTTGGCACCGGCCTTGCGGTGGCTGACCAGCATCTCGCGCTGGGTCGGGTGCCAGTCGGCGAAGGCGTGGCCGCGGAAGTCGTTGTAGCGGCCGATGGCGTCAACCAGGCTCTGGGGCACGGGCGGGATGCCCTGGATGACCAGGTTCGCATTGGGCGCAACCACAGCCGTGGAGACCGGTGCCGGCGCAGGAGAAGAGGCGCAGGCGGCCAGCAATGCTGTGCCGAGTGCGCAAAGAGAAAGACGCAAACGAATCATGTGGGGCCTCAAAAGGAAATGGGCGCTCGAAGCGCCCATTCTCGACTGGCCCGGACTCGGGTCTAACCCGCTATGCCTTGGGTCATGCGGTCTGCTGGATGCCGGCAATCAGCCAGCCGTCACCGGCCTTGACCAGATGCCAGATCTCGTCGAAGTCCTCCGCGGCCTGTTCGCTCTTCTCGCGCACCAGGCCCGAGAAGCGCACGGAGACAATCTGTTCTCCGGTCTCCGTCGCGACATCGACGACGTTGGCTTCGAGCTGCAGCACCTCGGTGCGCTGAGCCTGTGCGCCGCGCTCCAGCAGATCGTGCTGGATGTTGGCGTACATCTGCGGCGTCGTGAAGCGGCGCAGGTCGGCCTGGTCGCCGGCGTCGTTGGCGGCCTGCAGGCGGATGAAGACCTGCTTGGCGAGCTTCTCGAAGCCCGCGGCGTCGAAGTCCGCGGGGGCTGCGGCAGCGCCGGAAACCGTGGCCGCTGCCGAATTCCACGCCGGCTCGGCTGCCCGGAAGTTGGCGCCGTTGGCGCCGGCGAGCTGCGGCTTCGGCGCGGCGAAGCGGCGCACCAGGAAGCGAATCACGAAGACCGCCACCAGGCCGAGCAGCACCATCGTCATGATGCTGGCCAGTTCGCCGCCAAAACCGAAGTGGCTGGCCAGCGCGGCCAGGCCCAGGCCTGCGGCCAGGCCGGCAATGGGGCCAAGCCAGGAGCGTTTGGGCGCCGCCGCGGGAGCGGCCGCGGGTGTTGCAGCAGCCTGTTTGCCGGGAGCGGCTTGCTGGGGCGCAGGCTGCTGGGCGGGCGGCGTTTGTGGCGCGGTCTGGGTAGGCACGCTGCGCTTCAGGCCACCACTGGAGAGGCGTTTGGCCTCGGCGTCATGGGCGGGCAGCGTGACGGCCAGCAGGGTGGCGAGGGTCACAGCAAAGATGCGGTTCAAGCGAGTTCTCCAGAAGCTTGGAAACGAACCGGCAGATGCAGGTTCGGATCAGGATTTTCAAGCGTCTCTGATATCGGAAACCACGGTTTTTCCGAAGTCTGGCCGCATGAGAAAGCGAACAATCGCCGCAGCCGTGTCGGCCGCCGTCTGCAGCTGGCCGCCATCTTTCAGGCCCTGGAAGCGGGTTTGCTCGGGGAACCGGGTGGGGTCGGCGCCGCGCAATTGCACCTGCATGTCGGTGTCGATGACGCCCGGCGCCAGTGAGACGACGCCGACGCCAGGCTCTTCCAGGGCCAGGGCGCGGCTGAGATGGTCCAGCCCGGCCTTGATGGCGCAATAGGCTGCGCTGCCGGCCATGGCGCGGCGGCCCAGGCCCGATGAGATGCTCAGGATGCGTCGCGTCGGCACGCCCACCGTTTCGGCCAGGAAGACACGGCTCAGCAGCGTTGGCGCTTCCAGGCCGACGCGCAGCGCGGCCGACAGGCTGGTGAGGTCGGAGGTCGCCAGCGGGCCGGGCTCGCTGAGCAGGGCGGCGTTGTTGACCAGCGTTGCACTTTCCCAGCGCTTGTTGRCGCGCAACCAGGCCTGCAGGTGTTCCGCAGCAGCAATCGGGTCCGCCAGATCAAGCGCCCATTGCTCCGCTTGCAGCGCCGGGTTGGTCTTGCGAGCGATGCCGATCACCGTGTTCTCGGCTTGCGTGAGCTGTTGAACCAGTGCCGCGCCCAGGCCGCGTGAACTGCCGGTGACGATGTAGAGATGCATGCTCAGAACTCCGGTGGGCAGATGAAGTGATGGTCGCCGATTCGCAGTTCGCTGGCATGCAGCAGCAGGCGTGGGC
>NZ_JBFUMO010000484.1:0-4495 GCF_054049355.1 Roseateles sp. P5_E11
GCCCAAGGGTGGCCCGCAAGGACCTGCTGAGCCTGCCGTTGGCTCGCGGCCATGGTGCGGCGCCCTGGCCGCCCTTCAAGGAACCAGACCCCTTTCCTTGTGAACAAGTTCAGTCAACGACTCGCCGCACTTTGCGTCCCTGCGGTCGGCTTGGCAGGTTGCGGCGGCAACAGCGCAGGCAGCGACACGACGCCCCCGCCGTCGGCGGCGGGTCGCCGGCCCAGGCCAGCGCTTTCGAATGGAAATCCGGCGAGCCCCTGATCCAGCCGCCGGCTGAGGCGAGCCGCCCTATCGGCTGGGCTTGATCGTCGCCACCGCCCCCAACGCCATCAGCGAGTTGTGCACGAAATGAACAGCCGCGGCTGCAGGAGCCAATGCCTGCTCCGTGATCAGCGCCGCCGCGCCATAACAGTCAACGAACCACACATCTTTTCCGCCATGAAGTACAGCAAACAGCTCACCGTTCTCTCCATCGTCACCGCGACCCTGGTGGCGGGCTGTGGCGGCGGTGGTGGCGACGCCCCTGCCCCTGCACCTGCACCTGCCCCTACACCTGCGCCGGCGCCTGCGCCTTCGGCTGCGCAGGGGCCTTGCGACATCTACGCCGCCGGCGGCACGCCGTGCGTCGCGGCGCACAGCACGACGCGGGTCCTGCTCTCGACCTATACGGGTCCGCTGTACCAGGTCCTCAGGCAATCGGACAATGCGACGCTCGACGTCACCGCCCTTTCCAGCGGCATCGCCAACGCGGCGCTGCAGGACGCCTTCTGTGCGGGCACGACCTGCCTGATCAGCGTCATCTACGACCAATCGGGGCGCAACAACCACCTCACGCAGGCGCCCCCCGGCTTCTTCAAGGGGCCGGCGGCCGGCGGCTACGACAATCTCGCTGTCGCCAACGCGGCGCCGTTGACGCTCTCGGGCCAGAAGGTCTATGGCGTCTTCATCCCACCAGGAACCGGCTACCGCAACAACGCCACCAATGGCATCGCGGTGGGCGACCAGCCCGAAGGCATGTACGCGGCCCTCGACGGGTGGCATTTCAACTCGGCATGCTGCTTCGACTACGGCAATGCCGAGCCGAGCGGGAACGACACCGGCAATGGCCACATGGAAACGATCTACTTCGGCAACCAGTCCGCCTGGGGCACCGGAGCAGGCCCGGGCCCCTGGATCATGGCGGACCTGGAGAACGGCCTGTTCTCGGGCCGCGACCCGCACCTCAACGCGAATGACCCCACGATCACCAGCCGATTCGTCACGGCCATCGTCAAGGGTGAGCCGAACCACTGGGCCATCCGCGGCGGCAACACACAGGCCGGCTCGCTGTCGACCTTCTATGACGGCGTGCGCCCGAGCGGGGGGTATACGACCATGAGCAAGGAGGGTGCGATCGTCCTGGGCATCGGCGGCGACAACAGCAACGGGGGGCGGGGGACGTTCTACGAGGGCGCGATGACGTCGGGCTATCCGTCGGACGCGACCGAGAACGCCGTCCAGGCCAATCTGGTCGCGGCGAAATACGCGGCCGACATTTCCACGACGCTGGCGGGCCGTGCGATCAAGAATGAGTACAACGGTCTCTGTCTCGACGACTACAACTCGGCCACCGCGGCCGGCTCGCCCGTCGTGCAGTGGACGTGCAACGGGTCGGCGGCGCAGCAATGGAATATCGTGCCTGCGGCCGACGGCTACGTCACGATCGTCAACGTCAACAGCGGCCTGTGCCTCGACGATACCGACGGGAAGACCGCCCCCGGCTCCGCCATCCAGCAATCCACCTGCAACGGCCAGGCCGTCCAGCAATGGCGCCTCGTCAACGCGGACGGCGGCCAGCTCAACATCGTCAACCGCAACAGCAACCTCTGCCTGGATGACTTCAACGGCGGGAAGACCCCCGGCGCGGAAGTACGGCAGTGGCAGTGCACCGGCGGGGTCGTGCAGTGGTGGAGCATTCTTTGACATCGTGCCGGTGGAATTCTTCCCGTTCGGCCTCTACTCCGACGCCGGCTCCTTGACATGCGGCTGGCCGCGCCGCTGATCGCCGGCAACGACCTGTCGAAGATGGACGCCGAGACGCTGCGCATCCTCACCAACAAGGATGTCATCGCCGCCGACCAGGATCCACTGGGCAAGCAAGGCCACCGCACACTGAAGGAAGGCGATCTTGAGGTCTCGGTGCGTCCGCTGTCTGGCGGTGAGCACGCGGTGGTGCTGTTCAACCGCGGCAAGACGCCGGCCAACATGAAGGTGGTTTGGGACCTGCTCCAGTTGCCCATCGACCAGAAGGCCGACGTGAAGGACCTGTGGAGCAAGAAGGTCACGAAGAACGTCAGCGGCAGCTATGGCGGCAAGGTCGCGCCTCACGGCGTGATCATGGTGCGCATCATGCCGCTGCGCTGACGGCAGGCACATGCGCTGACGACGGGCAGACCATGATCGCCGTTGCCCATGACGCCGAGCATCGCCAAGCCGGCGCATTGAAACGCAGGACGGGCCCAGCGACTTCGGGTCGCTGACCCATGACGACGCCATCCATGCTCAGACTCGCATTCACCCCGCTGCTCGGCGCACTCATGCCGTCGGGAGGCACTTCGGCCGCGCCCGAAGCGCCTCCCGCGAAGCCGCGCCTCGTCGTCCTCACCGACATCGCGTGCGGGCCTCGGTAATGGCACTGTGATCCGCWGGAGGACACGCCTGGTTCGAGCCCGCGCGAGTCGTTGCGCGCCTCAAGGCTGATGGGCGTGCGCGAAGCAGGTCTTCATCCGCATTCGCAACGACATCCCCGCACTTACCGAACCTTGGCACCCATGCTTTGCACGACCACCCAGCGGCCGTCGCGCTTTTTCAGGATGTCCGCATAGACGAGTTCCATATAGATCTCCCGACCGTCGACGAATCTCTTCTCGGCCACGTTGCCCTGAGCAATGGCGACTTCACCGAAGACCTGTACATCGATCGGCCGCAGCTCGAACCACGTAAGCCTCTTCTTGCCCGTCTTGACGTCGTTCAGGAGCATTCGCTTGGTTGATACGCCGCCCGATGATCCGACCGACACCCAGTCATCACCAAAAATTTGGTCAATCTTGTYGATGTCGAGTGCCACCATCGCATCCCCCATCTCTTTCCCTAGCTGCCTGATTTCCTCGACGGCCGCCTGCGTCGAAGGAGGAACCGGTGTGTCAGCCAGGGCAGCGACCGTGAGCGACCAGAATGAAAGAATCAAAGCCATCGATCGTTTCATATTGCCATCTCCGTTTGGTTGTGTGAGATCTCCCCGCGTGCCTCTCGAGGGCCCGGGCCCGTGCGCAGCGACTTGAGTCAGTCTAGGCAGTCCGCAGGGACGAGGCCAGACCGCTCCCTGCATGCCGGCCGCCGTTCGCTGCAGAACGCGTGGAGGCTAATTGCGCCTAAGGTATCGTCGCCGGCATGCTCTCCTTGGGACGGTATGCAGCCTCGAGCCGTTGGCGCTGGATCGCCGCAGCCTGGACGGCCGGCGCGCTGTTCGACGCGTGTCAAACCGTGGCGATCATGCGCCTGGAAGGCAGAACGCATCCCTGGGCGCCGTTGTTCTTGATCGAACTGGCCCTGTGGTTGCCATGGGCGTTGGCGACGCCACTCGTCGTCCAGCTGGCCTTGCGCTACCCGCTCATTCGCAGAGCCAGCGTAGGCACCGTCACGCTGCATCTGGCAACGTTCGCCATCATCAGCACGATCACTGAATGCTGGTATGCGTGGCTCCAGACGATCTTCAATCCGTGGGGCAACAAGCGCTGGCCGACGTTCGGGGAAACGTGGAGCACGTCGCTTGTCTACCAGCTATTGACGTTCACCATCGCCTACACGCTGATATTGACTGTGACCTATCTGGTGGACGCGAAGGACCGCATCACCAAGCAGGTGACAGAAGCTGCCCGAATCAATGAAGAGCTGACCAGAGCGCAGCTGGAGGCGTTGCGAAGACAGCTCGAGCCGCACTTCATGTACAACACGCTCAACACGATCGCTGGCCTTGTTCGCGACCGACGCAACGACGCGGCGGTGAACATGGTCGTGGGACTGAGTGAATTCCTGCGTCGCGCATCGGAAGATTCGCACAGGGCGCAAGTGACGTTGGCGGAGGAAGTGGACTACCTGCAGCGTTACGTCGACATCCAGAAGCTTCGGTTCGGCGAGCGCCTTGTCGTAAACATGGAACTCCCGAACGAACTGCTCGGCGCCAAGGTGCCGAACCTGCTGTTGCAGCCCCTCGTCGAGAACGCCATCAAGCACGGCATTTGCAAACGAGTGAGCGGCGGCTGCATTCGCATCGTCGGCGAGGACCGGCAAGGGATGCTGCGGCTGACCGTGTCAAACGACGGCCCCTTCACGCAGGAAGATTTCGCTGCAACGGGCACCGGCGTGGGCCTCAGGAACTTGCGGGCACGCTTGCGGATTCTTCACGGCGAGCGGTCCGGCCTGACGCTCCAACCCGCCGGCGAGGATGGCGTCGAAG
>NZ_JBFUMO010000485.1:0-4475 GCF_054049355.1 Roseateles sp. P5_E11
TCCTCGCGCTGCGTGGCCTCAAGACGCTGGCATTGCGCATGGAGAGGCACAACGCCAGCGCCGCCGAATTGGCCACCTGGCTGGCCGCGCAGCCCCAGGTCGAGCGCGTGCTCTACCCCGGCCTGGAAAGCCACCCACAGCACGCCCTGGCCAAGCGCCAGATGCGTGGCGGCGGCGGCATGATCAGCGTGGCGCTGAAGACCGACCTGGCCGGCGCGCGCCGCTTCCTGCAGCGCGTCGAGCTGTTCACGCTGGCCGAGAGCCTGGGCGGCGTCGAGAGCCTGATCTCGCTGCCCGCCTTGATGACCCACGCCTCCATTCCGCCCGAGACGCGGGCGCGGCTGGGCATCACGGACTCGCTGGTGCGCCTGTCCGTAGGCATCGAGGCTGCGGACGACCTGCGGCGCGACCTCGCCACCGCGCTGGCCGTGATCTAGCGGTAGAAGTAGTAGGTCGCCGTGTAGGTGACGCGCACGACCTGGCCTGCCGCCGTGCAGGCCTCGGCGGGCGCGACGCCACCGACCGTCGCGACGCGCTGGATGCTCTTCGTCGTGCTGAAGACGCCGCCGCCGCCATTGCTCTTGGCCGCGAGCAGCAGCCAGGGGATGGCCTTCGCGTCCGGGCCCGGGTCGCGGGCCTTGACCTCGCCGACGACCGTGCTGCCATCCAGCCCCTCCCAGGTCGGACCGGCGTAATGCTTGCCCAGCGGCCGCCCCGCGCGGTCGGCCAGCGTGGCCTCGGGCGCCTTGAAGACCCAGGCGGTGCCGCTGCCATCGGCCTTGGCCTGGCATTCGTAGATCTGCCAGCCCTGGGCCAACGCCTCGAGCTGCAGCACCTGCCCGGCAGGGGGCTGCAACGCGGCAGGCACTTGAGGCGGCACCGGCTTGCTGGCGCAGGCGGCGAGGATGGGCAGCATGGCAAGGGCAGCAGCGCGCATGGGCAAGTCTTTCGAGTTGAAAACGCGGCGAGTCTAGGAAGGCGTGGCCCGGGCGTCGAGCCCTATCATCGACCGCCATGCCAGCCACGCTCTCCGGTCAACTCGTCGTCGCTATCTCGTCACGCGCCCTCTTCGACTTCGAGGCCGAGAACGAGGTCTTCGAGGCCGGCGACGACCATGCCTACATGGCCCTGCAGCAGCAGCGCCTGGACGAACCGGCGCCGCCCGGCGTGGCCTTCTCGCTGGTGGAGAAACTGCTGGCCTTCAACGCCGGCGGTACGCCCCAGGTGGAGGTCGTCGTGCTGTCGCGCAACGACCCGATCTCGGGCATGCGCGTGTTCCGCTCGGCCAAGCACTACGGCCTGCCCATCGAGCGCGGCGTGTTCACGCGTGGCGCCTCGCCCTGGCGCTACCTGAAGCCGCTGTCGGCCCAGCTCTTTTTGTCCACCAACGAGGCCGATGTGCGCCAAGCCCTCGGCGCCGGCGTGGCCGCAGCGCGCGTGATGCCGCTGGCGGCGCGGGCCTCGGCAGCGCATCCCAAGGAATTGCGCATTGCCTTCGACGGCGACGCGGTGCTGTTCTCCGACGAAGCGGAGCAGGTGTTCCAGCGCGACGGCCTGGCGGCCTTTCGCGAGCATGAACTGCAGCGCGCCCACCTGCCGCTACAGGCCGGGCCCTTCAAGCCGATGCTGGAGGCGCTGCACCGGCTGCAGCATTCACACGCCAACGGCATGAAGGTACGCACGGCCCTCGTCACTGCGCGCAGCGCACCGGCTCACGAGCGCGCCATCCGCACGCTGATGGACTGGCAGATCGAGGTCGACGAGGCCATGTTTCTCGGCGGCCTGGCCAAGGGGGAATTCCTGCGCGAGTTCGAGCCCGACTTCTTCTTCGACGATCAGGTCGGCCATGTCACGAGTGCGGCCGCCCACGTGCCCGCGGGTCACGTGACCGCCGGCATCGCCGCAGGCTGACCTCCTCCCCCTAGCTTGTGCATRCCGGCGTGACCGGGTCGCGCGGATTTGCGCGTCTGTGCATGTAGGGGCCGCTTGTGTGTGCCCCGGGGAGCATGCCGTGCCAAATCTGTGGATTCCTCATGCGAGCCGCCCGGCTTGCGGCCTGCCGCGTCTGCGGCGCCAGCCGCCACAGGTCTTCGGCTTCTACTGGGAGATGCTGCACGACCGCTCCGGCGACGTCGTGGGCGATGGCTTCAGCCGCTGCACCTTCCCGCAGTTGCTGATGCGCCCGGGCTACAGCTACCGCATCACACCGCTGCGCAGCGACCTGCGCCAGGAGGCTGTATGGCCGTCCTGATCAGCGCACTGCTGGACACCGACGCGATGGCCTTTGCCACCGAGCCTGCCATGCTGGGCGTCAGCGCGCGGCTGGAGCAGGCACTGACCACGCACCTGGACGACGCCGCCGGCAGTGTCGACATCCCGCTCCAAGCCCTCGTCGGCGATGCCGACAGCCTCATCATGGCCCAGATGCTGTTGGCCCAGCTGCCGCCCGGGCTGGCTTGCCTGGGCGCGCGGGATACGGCTGGCGGGATGCACGAAGGCGACGATGCGCTGTCGACTTGCGCATCGGGCCGCGGCATACAGATGGTGTTCTACCGCTTCGACCTGGCGTTGCTGCGCAGCCGCCTGCGGCCGCTCAAGGCAGCAGGCTGAGCCCGAAGCTGCGCTCGACACACCAGAGCAGGGCCAGCGCGGCGACAGCGCTGGATCCACCGGGCACGATCCAGCGCCGGTAGATGGTCGCCGAGCGCAGCATCAGGGCCAGTGGCAGCAGCAGCGCGACGACGGCAAGCTGTCCCAGCTCGACGCCGAGGTTGAAGCCCAGCAGCGGCAGCACCAGTTCGCTGCCGCGCAGGCCCAGGTCCTTCAGCGGCCCGGCAAAGCCGACGCCGTGCACGAGGCCGAAGAGGCCGACCATGCTCCAGCGCGGCCCAGGCACAAAGGGCCGCAGGTTGTCGAGCGCGGCGAGCAGCACGGTCAGCGCGATCAGCGATTCGACGACGGTGGTCGGCGGGTCGATGGCGCCGCTGGCCGCCAGCGCCAGGGTGATGGAGTGGGCCAGAGTGAAGGCGGTGACAAGCTTGAGCGTCTCGGCCAGCGCGGCGCGGCCGCTGGCACGGGGCGCCCAGCCCTTGCCCTCGCGACGCCAGACGGCGACGAGCAGCAGCGTGACGAGGAAAAGCACATGGTCCAGCCCGCTGGCGATATGGGCCATGCCCTCGACGACGAAGCCACCGAAGCCGCGGCTGTCCAGCGCCAGACGTTGTGGGCCGGCGCCGGGCGTCAGCACCAGCGGCTCGCCCGCCGCGCCGACGAGGCGGGCCAGGCCACGGTGGGCGGTGTCGGTGCTGGCAAAGAGGCGGTAGTCGATGTCGAGCTCATGCACGGCGGCGCGGCAGAGCCAGTGGCTGATGAGCACGGCGTGCATGCCGTCGCTGTGCTGGTCGAGCTGGGGTTGGGGACGGTCCTGCGGCGTGCAGGCCGCGCCATCGGCGGTGAAGCGCAGGCCGGCCATGGCCAGCGCCTCGATGTCGGGCCAGCGCTGGCGCACCTCGCCCCAGCTCAAGTTGCCGTCGCCATCGGCGTCCAGCGCCAGGTCGCGGTCCAGGTCGCGCAAGGCGATGTCCAGGCGCTGTTCGACCGCCGCACCTTCGACGCGGTAGACGAGATAGGCCTCGCTGGCCTGGTGGGCCTGGGCCACACCGCACAGCAGCAGCGGCAGCCACAACAAACAACGGATCACGGCGCGAAGCTCCGGTCAAAACGCCGATCAAGAGCGGCAAGGCGTGCATCCTGCCAGCCCTTGCCGCGCAGCACGCGCGCCAGTTCCTCACGCGTCGCATCGCCATCGCGCCCAGCGGCGAGGGCAGCGCGCAGCAGCAGCACCGCATCAACAGGCTCGCGCTGCATCGACCAGTTCAGCCGGGCCAGGCGCAGGGCCTCGCGTGGCTGCTGCTCGACATCGAGGGCAAAGCGGGCCTGCTCGCGCGCATGCTTGCCCGATTCGCGGCGGTCGGCGGCGGCAAGGCGCTCGCGCATCAGGGCGGTCCGCGCCGACGCATCGCGGCCGAGCTGGCGCAAGGCGATGACCTGGCGCAACAGCAATGCATCGGCCTCGGCATCGGGGCTGCGTTCGACCAGCACGAGGGCCTCGGCCGCACGCTGGCGGGCCAGCAGCCAGTCGGCCAGCGCGGCGCGCGTGTAGACCTCGTCCTCGCCGGCCAGCGCGGCACGGTAGAGGGCAGGCGCGGTGGCTTCGTTGCCGAGGCGTTCCGCCAGCTCGGCACGCATCAGTGCAAGCCAGGGCGCGATGGACCGGCCCGGGCTGAGCTGGGCCAGCGTTTGTGCCGCCGCTTGGCCCTGTCCCGACAGGCTGGCCAGCTCGGCCAGACAGGCAGTTGCCGGCAGTGCGGCCAGGGGTTGAAGCTGTTCGCACAAGGCGCGAGCCTCGGTAAGTTCGGCGCGCAGCTGATGCAACGCGGCCGCGTCGAGCAGGGCCTGGGCGCGATGCTCCGGCG
>NZ_JBFUMO010000486.1:0-4451 GCF_054049355.1 Roseateles sp. P5_E11
CCGTTGGCCAGGCTGTCGCTGACGAAGTCCATGCTCCACACCTCATTGACCTGGGTGGCGATGTTCAGCGGCGTGCGCTCGGCAGGCGGGCGCCGCACCTTCTTGCGTTTGCGCACTGCCAGGTTCGCGTCGCTGTACAGCCGATACACGCGCTTGTGATTGACGCCGGGGAAGTCCAGTCGCAGCAGGTCGTGCACGCGTCGGTATCCAAACCGTCGGCGCGCATATGCAATCTCGACGATCTTGGCCTTGAGCGCCGCGGTCTGCGCGCTCGCCACCGGTGGATGCCGGTAGCTGTCTCGGCTTAGCCCCACAAGTCGGCAGGCCCGCCGCTCGGACATCTGATGCTCGTTGATCAGCCGCCCGATGGCTTCCCGCCTGGCCTGTGGGGCTATCTTTTTACGCCGAGCACGCTCTTGAGCGCATGCCTCCGCCACGGCCAGCCCTGCCTCGGCCTGCTTCAGGAACCCAATGATCTGTTCCTCGGTGAACTTGCTCTTCCTCATGTCCGTCATTCTCCTGATGAGCGGACTCCTTGCTACTTCAGCTTGGCATGGCGGGAAGGGTGCAGGTCACTCTTTGGCGCCGGAGCGTGGGTTTGCGACGTGAAAAAAAAGCCACCTGAGGGTGGCTTTTGCTTTTCTAGGCCGACAGGGTCAGACCGAGAAGTCTTCGAGCTTGGCGCCGCCAGCGACGGCCGCTTTGAGCCACTTGGGCTGCAAGCCCCGGCCGCTCCACGTTTCACCAGTCGCTTTGTTGCGATATTTCGCGGCGACCTTAGACACCTTGGCCTCTTTGCCGACCTTGGGCGTGCGTGCGCTCAAGTCGGCAACCGTCAGCCCGTAATCCGACATCAGCGCCTTTACTTTGGCAATAGCGTCGCCGCGTTCTTTGGCCGTCGTTTCTGCGATTTGCTGTTCGAGAGCAGCTCGCTGGGCCAAAAGATCCTGAAGAGATGCCATCTTGTGTCCTTAAAGTGTTTCGTTTTGCCGAAGCTTGTCAGGCTCATATGCCTAGCGCGTATTCTGCCGGTTCAGCGAGGAATTCGACAAGCACTGTGGTATTTGAGGCTCGTCGGTGCTCACCTTGAGCCTCTCCTCGCGAATGACGGACGTGTACTAAAGCCGAACTTAGTCCAGCTTTAGTGAAGCCATTGATAAACATTTCCGTTAGCGAGGAGTGCCGAGACGATCAAGAACAACGATGCGAGAGCAAGCGCCGACGCTTTGCCGAAGCRCTCGGTGTTGAGTGCAAGCCACCGCCAACCGTCCCTCCCGTCCCGGAAATTTGCTAGAGCGAGGTAGTGGATGCACTGCAGCGCACAGACGACGGTGATGAACAGTAAATTCATGAAAGCAGCCATCTCCAGAATCATCCACTGCACATAGTCATTACCGACTAGCTTTGCGAAGCTGAAAGCTCCCGCGATCGTGCCTTGAAAAGTTCGGGGATGCTGGTCACGGAGACTGTTCGCAAACGCAATGACGTTGTCCCCTATAGATGCTCTCGCCAACGTCAGAACGTAGTAGCAGCAGGAAAGTATCACGAGCGGCGCGAGGGCGTTTAGCCACCATTCCCAAGTGGTGTACCTTTGGCCAATGAGCGCCGTCAGGCAAAGTGCAGTTGCAAAGGCCGCGATTGTCAAAATCGCATATGCGAAAACGTTGGCGATAGTCGGCAAGTAGGCAGCGAAGAAGAAGATCGCCACCAGGCTGGCCAGGCCGCCGAGAAGGAAGATCGGGAAAAAATCATCGCTCTTCGGTGCGGGCCGGCTTGGCTGGTGGTAGTGATGGTGATGGGTGACGGTTGTAGTGCTCTTCAGTTCAATTCGAACGTCTGAGGGGCGCTCTTCGTGTCCGTGGGAGCGCGGCGGGGCTCGATTGCCCAGAGCGGCAAAGCAGATTCCTACAATGCCACCAATCAATGGCCCTGCGACATAAGCTTCGAAATGAGCATTTCCCAGGAAATCCAGCAATTTGTCCAAGAGTGGCCTTTTGATCCGTCACGCCTAATACCTTATTTGTGCGGCGTGCTAAAGAACCCAATCGCATGGGCTTAAGCCGAACAAACGCAACGTGTGAGTTCAGCGCGGTATGGAGGGCTGCAAGCAACCAAGTCGATGTGACTCGGTTGCTCTCTTTGCTCATGCCATCCGGCAACTGTGCCCGAAATAACTGCCCATTACTGCTGACCGAGAGGGGCGTGTGATGTTTTTCACGCCGCAGTATGGTCTTTGCTGCGAGGGTGCTTTGTCCAGCTCTGAGCGGTGACGCTCTTGACAGCTAGCTATTGATGATGGACTCGATTTCGGCGACGAGTTCCAGTACCTCAGAGAACGTTGGAACTGGCCCAAAGATCATCCCGGCCATGGCTGCATAGTCCCGCTGCAGGGCAGCGCGCATGGGCTCGGGCGGCAGCAGAGTGAATGAGCCTGTTGTCGCCATCTCTATGCCGAGGTCTGGGCTGCCGAAAAAGAGCCGAGCATGGGTCGTGCAATCAGTGGCGAGCGCTTGGTTCTTCAACCAGACGCCAACGTCGGGCGCCTGCATAAGCTGATGAAGATCGAAGTAGTGACGCGACACGCGCTGCCCACCATGGCGCAGCTCGCCGCGGCGCTCAAACCATTGGCGCAGGCCGTGGGCGATGATGATCTTGTCCCAGAAGGTCCGCTCGGCATCAACGGTGGTGACGTTTCCGACCTTGAGGTCGAGCGCGGGCAACTCGTGGGCGATGTAGGGTTGAACAATCGCCGCGCGATGTGGATCCAACGCCGACTTCGCGCCGGCTTCAATCTTCACCGCCGAGCGAATGTAGTCACCTTCGCGCGCGAGCGCCGTTGGGTACCAAAGCAGCAGGGTTTGACCATCCGCATCATCTGGATCAAGCTCGATGCGCAATCGGTCGTTGTCGAAGCTCGCCAAGCGCAGGCTAAGTTGCGCGGCTAGCGGGCCGCCGATATAGGTCTGGCATGCGGCTCGGATTTCATCGAGCCGTTTCCGCCGTTGCTTGCCACTCAAGGCGTCCAGTTCAGCGGGCTCAACAGCTTGGCCGATGTCTTCCCGAAACACTGTGATGTCGATGTCTTCTGAGAAGCGAGGGATCAGGTCGAAGGCTTTGGACAGTGATGTGCCACCTTTGAACAGCAGCCGCGGGCTGCCGTCCTCCAGTCCGTTGAACAGCGCATCGAGTGTCCAGCACACCCAAAAGTCTTTCTCGACGTTCTGGGCCGGTGTACCGAGCCGCGTCGCGGTCTCAGTGAATAGGCCGGCACGGTCCGCGTCGCTACTGGCGATGATTTCTTTGTATGCCGAGTTCATGTCGTCGATCCCGGCGTCGGGTCAAAACCTGGCACCGTGCGAAGGTAGTCTTGCATCCAGGCGGGCAGCAGGCCGAAACCTTGAGCGAGGTCGGCGCATATCGCGGCGCCATGCTTGGCGTCGCTGAGCACACGCGCAAGCTTTTGCCGGATGCGATCACCGTCCGTGGACAGCATGTCTTTCAGCCAGTACAGGGCTTGCACGACCCGCATTGCGGGGCGACCCGCCCAATACAGTCGGCTTGTCGCGGCGGTCTTAAAGACGATGTTCAGGCGGTCGATCTGCAGGTTGCGGCGGCGCGTGTCGGAGTAGATCGTGACCTGCGCCGGTACAGCGTCGGTCAAGCCCAGATCGTTCGCGGCTGTCATGCCGTCGACCAGCAGGCGTGACTGATCGCGTCTGGCTAGGGCGTCGAGAACAGCCCGATAGTCCGGTGCGCTTGGGCGACCGGTCAGGCGATTGGTGTTTGGAAGGTCGTACAGCCCTCGGTCGATGCGCCGTAGGGCGCTGCGGGCAACCAGGCGCTGCATGGCCTTATCGACCGCGTCGCGCGAGCCCAGGGATGCGAAGTCGGCAGGCATCCACACGCGGCCGGGGCCGGCCGCCTGGATCTGGTCTGCGATTTGGTCAATGGTGGGCAATGCGTCCTCCTGTCCGAAAAATGTATACAAAGTTCGGACAGGTTGCAAGAGGACGATATTCCGTTTGTCCGAAGTTTGTATACAAATTTCGGACAGTGCGGCTGGCTTAGGTCCAAGACAGCCAGCGGGCGCAAGCTTGGTCTAAGTGTGCAAGCACCAGTATCGTGCGAGGCGTGCTGCGGTCATTGTGACTTGCCGTAGTGCGGTCATCAGTGGCCAACGAGATTAAGATTCAAGATACGCGTTGCCTGCCAATCAAAATCGCCTGAGGGAAGTGCCGGATGAAGAGACAAGATGATTTCAGTCCTACGCTCATTCGAAAGCTGCGCGACCGTGTGGCACATCGCTGCTCAAACCCGGACTGCCGTGTGCCGACAAGTGCACCCCGTAATGATTCTGATGACAAACCCACTAATATCGGGAAGGCTGCCCATATATGCGCCGCGTCGGAAGGTGGGCCGCGATACAGCGCTGAGATGCCTTCTGCAGAGCG
>NZ_JBFUMO010000487.1:0-4449 GCF_054049355.1 Roseateles sp. P5_E11
GGTGGGGGCGGGCTGGGTCACGGCAAGGTCGCGGGAGCCCCGGGCTCCACGATTGTTGGCGTGCCGCAGGCGAAGGGAATCATGCTGACGTGGGCGGCCACGATGCGCCAGCCCACGGGCAGCCGCACCCAGGTCTGCGTCTGGAAGCCGCGCAGCGGCGTGTCGCTGCGCACGAACTCGACCTGCGCCACCGCCATGTCGGGCCCGAAGGCGTGCAGGCGCAGGTGCTCCAGCCGCCGCGTGAAGGCCGGCGCGGGCGTGGCGGCGCGGTAGGCCTCCAGCTCGGCGATGCCCCATTGCCGGTCGGCGATGCCGTAGCGCGTGACGCGCGCGTCCTGCCAGAAGAAGGCGTTGAGCGCGGCCACGTCATTGCCCATCAGCGCCTGCTCGTAGGCGTCGAACACGGCGCCGAGCTCGGCCAGCACGGCGGGGGCGTCGAAGCGAGCGGCGTCCATCATGACGAAGCCAGGAAGGCGCGCCAGCCGCCGTGATGGCTGATGTCGGGTGCGCCCAGCAGCGCGGCGCCCTCGCAGATGAAGCCCTTGCCCCAGCGGCCATCGGCCAGCTCCAGATTGCCGAGACCCAGCGGCGGCGGGATCAGCGCCAGCAACGAGCCGACGCTGGCCACCGGCAGTTCGTAGACCTCGACCTCAATGGCGTGGCCGGCCTCGCCTTCAGGCACACGGGCCAGGCCGGGCTTGGGCGGTACGGTGCCTGGCAGTGCGTGCAGGCGGTAGCGCGGTGCGGTCTGCGTGCGCGCCTGCAGCCGCGCGCCGCGCTCCTGCAGCTGGCCATGCAGCGGCAGGCCCTGCAGATGGGCGCCGACGACGGCCAGCAGCAGCGTGGGCTCGCTCAGCGGCCGGGCTTGCACGCGGCGGTCGGCCGGGCGGGCCTCGCGCAGGCGCGCGCCCAGCAGCGCGGGGCCGGCTGCCTCCCAGCGCAGCCCGAAGTCGACCAGCGCCGCCTCRGCGCCGCCGGGGGCGATCAGCGTGATGCCGAAGGGCAGCGGGGATTTGTCATCGGGCAGCTGGCAAGGCAGGGCCAGCGCCGACCAGCCCAGCAGGTTGACGAAGTTGGTGTAGCGGCCCAGCTCGCTGTTGCGCAGCACCGGCTCGGCGGCCACGGCGGCGCGCGTGGGGCAGGTGGGCGCGGTGGGCACGAAGAGCGCGTCCACCTGCTGCCACAGGCTTTGCAGTTCGGCGCGCAGAGTCTCCAGTTCGTAGCGGCCACGGAAGGCGGCCACTGCGTCGTGGTTGCGGCCTTGCGTGATGACGTGGGCCACGGTGGGGTCGAAGGCCTCGGGTTCGGCGGCGAGCAGGGTGTCGACAACGCTCAGCCGCTCGGCCACCCAGGGGCCTTCGTACAGCAGCTTGGCGACTTCGAAAAGCGGCTCGAAGTCCAGCAGCACCAGCTCGGCACCCAGTGCGCGGGCGCGGGCCTGCGCAGCGTCGAAGGCGGCCGGCCAGCCCAGGGCGGCGTCGCAGCCAGGCTCCAGCGGCACACCCAGGCGCAGCACCGCGCGGGCGCCACCCAGCCAGGGCGGGCGCGGCGCGGCGATGTGGAAGCGCGCCTCGTCGCCTTCGGCGCCCTCGAGCAGCGAGAAGGCCAGTGCCGCGTCGGCCACGGTCAGCGCGAACACGCTCACCACGTCCAGCGTGCGGCAGGCCGGCAGCACRCCGCGCATGGGCACGCTGCCCGGCGTGGGCTTCAGGCCCACGAGGTGGTTGAAGCCGGCCGGTACGCGGCCCGAGCCGGCGGTGTCGGTGCCCAGGGCCAGCGGTACCAGGCCCCGCGCCACCACCGAGGCCGAGCCCGAGCTGGAGCCGCCGCTCACGTATTCCGGCGCGAAGCTGTTGGGCACTTCGCCGTACGGCGAGCGGGTGCCGACGAGGCCGGTGGCGAACTGGTCGAGGTTGGTCTTGCCGACGACGATGGCGCCGGCCGCCTGCAGGCGCTGCACGCAGGTGGCCGAGTGCTCGGGCTGGTGGGCGAAGGCCGGGCAGGCGGCCGTGGTGGGCATGCCGGCCACGTCGATGTTGTCCTTCACGGCCAGCGGCACGCCCCACAGCGGCGTGGCCGGGCCGCGCGGTGGCAGCGCGGCGAGCTGGGCGACGAGCTGCTCGGGCGTGCAGACGTGGATCCAGGCGGGGTCGGTGGGTTGCAACCGGGCCAGCAGCTCGGTCAGCAGGATGAAGGGGCTTGCGCCTGCGGCGTAGGCGGCCTGCCAGTCGGCGACGGTGTGCAGGGTTTCGGTCATGTGATCGCTTCGATGACTGCGCTCGACGGCGCTGCCCAGCCGACGATGGCGCCCTGGGCCGTCAGCATGGCCAGCGCGGCGGCCTTGAATTCGGGGAAGTAGCTGGCGGAGCCGTCTTCGATCAGCAGGCACTCGTAACCGCGATCATTGGCTTCGCGCATCGACGTCTGCACGCAGACCTCGGTGGTCACGCCCATGAACAGCAGGTGGGTGATGCCGCGCTCCTTCAGCAGCGCGTCCACCGGCGTGGCGTAGAACATGCCCTTGCCGGGCTTGTCCACCACCAGTTCGCCCGGCAGCGGCGCCAGCTCGGGAATGATCTCGGCGCCGGGCTCGCCGGCAATCAGGACGCGGCCCATGGGCCCGACGTCGCCGATGCGCAGCGACGGCTGGCCGCGCAGCCGCTTGGCCGGCGGGCAGTCGCTGAGGTCGGGGCGGTGGGCCTCGCGGGTGTGCAGCACCACAGCTTCGATGGCACGCCAGGCGTCGAGCATGCGGCGCACGGCCGGCACGATGGCCTGCAGCCGCGTCACGTCGTTGCCCAGGCTGGCGCCGAAGCCGCCGGGCTCGATGAAGTCGCGCTGCATGTCGATGACGACCAGCGCCGTGTGCGCCGGGTTGAAGGTGTAGGGAAAGGGTTGCGCGGTTGCCAGCGTGAGCAGCGTGTTCATGCGTGCCCCTTCCCACCCATGAATTCGCCGAGCGACTGGCGCGTGGCCTCGGCGGCCGGCACGTCGTGCACGATGCGGCCTTCGCTCATGACGACGATGCGGTCGGCCAGCGCCAGCAGCTCGTCCAGGTCTTCGCTGACGAGCAGCACGGCCGCACCCCGGTTGCGTGCGGCCGTCAGGCGGCCGTGGATCTCGGCGACGGCGGCGAAGTCCAGCCCGAAGACGGGGTTGCTGACCAGCAGCAGCTCGGACTCGCCGGCCAGCTCGCGGGCCAGCACGGCGCGCTGCACGTTGCCGCCCGACAGCGTGCGGATGGCGGCGCGCTCGCCCTGGGTCTTGACGCCGTACTCGGCGATCCATTCGCGCGCACGCTGGCGCAGCGCGCCCCAGCGCACCAGGCCGCCGCGCGCCCAGGGTGCCTCGTCGAAGCTGCGCAGCGCCATGTTCTGCGCCACGCTCAAGGGGCCGACGCAGGCATTGGCCAGCGGCTCCTCGGGCAGGCTGCGCACCTTGCGGGCGCGGTTCTCGGCGCGCCGCGCCAGGAAGGGCTGGTCGTCCACCATCACCCGGCCGGCGAGGCGGGCGCGCTGGCCCACCAGGGCCTGCATCAGCTCGCGCTGGCCGTTGCCGCTGACGCCGGCAATGCCGACGATCTCGCCGCGCCGCACGTCCAGGCTCAGGGCACGCACGGCGGGCTCGCCGCGGTCGCCCATCACGTCCAGGGCCTCGATGGCGAGCTTGACTTCACCGGGCGGACGCGTTTCGCGCACCCACGTCGGGCGCATGACCGCGCTGCGGCCCTCGCCCACCATCGCAGTGGCCAGGCTGTCGGGCGTGCAGTCGGCCACGGCGCCGGTGGCCGCCAGCGCCCCCTTGCGCAGCACGCTCACGTCGTCGGCATAGGCCATCACCTCGCGGAACTTGTGCGTGATCATCAGCACCGAGCAGGCCATGGCGTGCGCCTGCTCGCGCAGCGCGCCCAGCACCTCGTCGGCCTCCTGCGGCGTCAGCACCGAGGTGGGCTCGTCGAGGATGAGCAGGCGCGGCTTCAGGAACAGCTGCTTGAGGATTTCGAGCTTCTGCCTCTCGCCGGCCGACAGCTCGCCGGGCCAGGCGTCCAGCGGCAGGCGAAAAGGTGCCGTGTCCATGAAGGCCTGCAGCTCGGCGCGGGCGGCCTTCCAGTCCACGACCATGGGCAGGTGGCCGCGCGCCAGCAGCAGGTTCTCGGCGACGCTCATGCCGGGCACGACGGTGAAGTGCTGGTAGACCATGCCCAGGCCGAGGTCGCGGGCCACGACCGGCGAGGCGATCTCGCGCTCGCGGCCGTCCACCAGCACGGCGCCGTCGTCGGGGCGGTGGTAGCCGACGATGGCCTTCACCAGCGTGCTTTTGCCCGCGCCGTTCTCGCCCAGCAGCGCATGCACGGTGCCGGGCCGCACGGTGAGGGAGACGTCATCCAGCGCCGTGAAGCTGCCGAAGCGCTTGGTGAGGCGGTAGGTATCGAGCTGCAGGGCGTGCGGG